>NZ_JAWOBM010000066.1:0-48436 GCF_046498025.1 Halorubrum sp. | reverse complement strand
CCGACGGCGACGAGGTAGTCGTGGTCGGGCGCGAGTCCGTCGAGGAGGTCGTCGAAGCTATCGACGCTGCCGCGGCCGGTCCACTCGCCGTCCGACGCGAGCCTCACCTCGGTGTCGGCGTCGGTCTGTCCCACCCGCGGCTCGACCGCGACGCCGCCGTCGGTGGCATCGTCCCCCCGAACCGTGTCGCCCTCGAGCCCGGCGCCGTCGACGCGATTCACGACGGCCGTCCGGCCGTCGAGCCGGTCGCAGAGCGCCGTCGACAGGTCCGCCGCGCCCGGGCCCACGATCGCTATCGGTTGCATACCCGTAGGCGGGGTGCGAGCGACATAGGCGTTTCCCGACCGTCGCCACCGAGACCGCTGCGCCGGCTTCCGGCGGCGTCCGGGCTTGATAATCCTTAAGAGCGCGACAGGGGTATGCGACGGTAATGAGAGTCGTCGTCTCCATCGGCGGGAGCGTGCTCGCGCCCGATCTCGACCCAGATCGGGTCGCCGCGTACGCCGAGGCGATCGAGCGGATTGTCGCCGACGGCTGCGAGGTCGGCGTCGTCGTCGGCGGCGGCGGCGTCGCGCGTGACTACATCCGGACGGCGCGCGGCCTCGGCGCCAACGAGGTCGAGCTCGACCAGCTCGGCATCGGCACGACCAGGCTCAACGCCCGCCTGCTGATCGCCGCGCTCGGGGGTCGCGCGAACCTCTCGCCGGCGACGGGGTACGACGAGGCCGCCGCGGCCCTCCGCCGCGGCGAGGTGTCGGTGATGGGCGGCGTCACCCCCGGACAGACGACCGACGCCGTCGCCGCCGCGTTCGCCGAATCCGTCGACGCCGACCTGCTCGTGTACGCGACGAGCGCCAACGGCGTGTACGACGCCGACCCCAACGTCGAGCCGGACGCGACGCAGTACGGATCGATGTCGCCGGCCGAGCTCGTCGACGTCGTGCTCCCGATGAGTCGGGACGCCGGCGCCTCCGCCCCGGTCGACCTGCTCGCGGCCAAGCTGATCGACCGGGCGGAGCTCCGGTCGGTCGTCCTCGACGGGACCGACCCGACCGCGGTCGTCGACGCCGTGCTCAGGGGGGAACACACCGGAACCGACGTGATCCCGACGGGCAGCGACGAGCCGACCTACTGGACGGGGGCGAGCGACGCGTGAGCGCCGACTCCGACGCGGACGCGAACGAGGAGGAGGCCGCCGGTCGACCCGACGACTCCCCGCACATCCTCTCCGCGCAGGCGCGGGAAGCCGCCGGCGCCGGCACCGCGGGGCCGGGCGAGGACGGAGACGATGCCGAAGGCGCCGACGGCGACGCCGACTTCCGCGCCTTCTGGGCCGACGTGGTCGCCGACGAGATCGAGGCCCGGGACCCCGACGACCCGATCGTGATCAAGGGCGGCGTCTCCCCCTCCGGGGTCGCGCACCTCGGCAACTTCAACGAGATCATGCGGGGGTACTTCGTCGCCGCGGTGCTCCGCGAGCGCGGCCACGAGGTCCGGCAGGTGTTCACCTCCGACGACAAGGACCCCCTCCGCAAGCTCCCCCGGAAGCTCGCGAACGCCGACGGCGAGATCGTCGGCCTCGGCGAGGTCGACGCCGGCGCGCTCGGCCGCAACCTCGGGAAGCCGTACACCGCGATCCCGGACCCGTTCGGGGAGCGGGAGTCGTACGCGGCCCACTTCGCCGCCCTCCTGCAGGCCGACGCCGACCGGCTGGGCGTTCCGGTCGAGATGATCTCGAACACGGAGCTGTACGCGGACGGCGACTTCGACGACGTGACCCGGACGGTGCTCTCCGACCTGACGGGCGTCCGCGAGGTGCTCTCCGCGTATCAGGACAAGGTCGACGACGAGTACGTCCCGTTCAACCCGATCTGCGCCGAGTGCGGCAAGGTCACGGAGACGGTCACGGCGGTCGACCTCGAGGCGGAGACCGTCGACTACGCCTGCACCGACATGGAGGTCGGCGACGAGGTCATCGACGGCTGCGGCCACGAGGGGACCGCCACGTTCCGCGAGGGGAAGCTCCCGTGGCGACTGGAGTGGCCCGGGCAGTGGGACGTGCTCGGCGTCGACTTCGAGCCGTTCGGCAAGGACCACGCGGAGGGGTCGTGGCCGTCCGGGGTCGACGTCGCGCGTAACGTCCTCGGGATCGAACCGCCCGTCCCGATGGTGTACGAGTGGTTCACGCTCAACGGGGAGCCGCTCTCCTCGTCGGCCGGTAACGTCGTCACCGTGCCGGAGCTGCTGGAGCTGCTCGAACCCGAGGTGCTCCGCTACTTCTTCGCGCTCCACCCGAAGAAGGCCCGCGACCTCGACATCGAGCGGCTCGACCAGCTCGTCGACCGGTTCGATCGGTTCGAGCGCGCGTACTTCGGCGAGGTGGACGACGAGGACCTGACCGCCTTCGCCGAGCGCGCGTACCCGTTCGTCGTGGATCGCGCCGACGACCCGCCCACGGAGAAGCCCGTCAGGCTCCCCTACACGTTCGCGGCCGTCCTCGGGATGGTCGACGACCCCGACTTCCGCGAGCGGCTCGCCCGCGACGAGGGGCACATCCCCGAGGACGCCTCCCCGGCGGTCGTCGAGGCCGCGCTCGCTCGGGTCGAGCAGGCGCGCAACTGGGCCGAGCGCACCGAAAACGAGTACGATTACCGGCTCCAGACGGACCTGCCGGACGCCGAGTTCGACGACGACGTGGCCGCCGCGCTCGACGACCTCGCGGACTTCGTCGCCGCGGGCCACGACGGCGACGCCATCCAGGCGGAGATGTACGAGACGGCGCGCGCGCACGACGTCGACGTCGGCGACTTCTTCGCGGCCGGCTACCGCCTCTTCTTCGACGACACGCAGGGGCCGCGGCTCGGCGAGTTCCTCGGCGAACTGGAGCGCGACTACGTCGTGGCGCGCCTCCGGCGGGAGGCGTGAATGCCCGAGGACCGTTCGCTGGACGAGTTCGCGGTCCCCTCCGCCGAGGAGGAGGGCGACGCCACCGAAGATGACGGCGCGGGCGACGCCGCCGAAGACGCGGTGGCAGACGACGGCGCGGGCGACGTCGCCGGGGAAGCGACTGTAGACGACGGCCCGGACGACGCCGACCCCGCGGTCCCGACCGCGACGTGGACGACGGACGGCGTTCCCTGCGATCGGTGCGGCGAGCCCGTCGCGCGACGATGGCTCGACGACGGTGACCTCGTCTGTGGCGCCTGTAAGGAATGGTGACCGCGGCCAGATTTAAGACGCCTCGCACGGTCGTTACTTACGATTGAGATCATCTGAGGTTTATAAACAGTGTTATGAAATTTTTCTCCGACCGGATTTACGACCGCTCGCCGCGCGGACTCGCCGTGGGGTTCCTCTGTGCGGGGGCGCTGTTCGTGCTGGCGGTCGACGTGGCGATCGTCGCCGCCACCGGCGACGCGACCGCGTGGACTCCCACCCGCCTCGCGAGCGGGTGGACCCTCGTCGGCGTCTCCTCGTTTTTTCTCCATGGCGCGCTGCGCTACCACCGACGCCGGGCGGAGTCGGCTCGACGAGAGCTCGAGACCTCCAATCAGCAGCTCCAAGTCCTGAGTCGGGTGTTCCGACACAACATCCGGAACGATCTCAACGTCATTCGCGGGTACGCCGACCTGCTCTCTACCCGAGTCGACGACGAGCGAAGTCGAGAGTGCTTGGAGACCATTCAGGAGACGACCGACGACGTGGTCGAGATAAGCGAGAAGCTGCGCGTTATCGAGGAGGCGTCGCCCGATCCGCCCGAGGGCCGGATCGATCTGGTCGAAACCGCCCGGGACGCGGCCGGGGACGTCGACGGGCCGGACGTGACGATCACGGTCGACTCACCCCCTGAGGCGTGGATCCGCGCGGACCGTTCGGTCGAGTATCCCGTCCGGGAGGTGTTCGAGAACGCGGTCACGCACAACGACGGCTCGACGCGGCGGGTCGACGCGCACATCGAGGTTGACGGGGCGAAAACCTGCCTAGAAGTCCGGGATAATGGCCCGGGGATCCCCGCGGACGAGCGAGCGGTGTTGCGCGCCGAACGGGAGACGCCGCTCTCGCACGCGAGCAGCATCGGCCTCTGGCTCGTCAAGTGGATGTGCGAGACGCAGGGGGGCACCGTCGGGTTCGAGACGACTGACGACGGCACGACTGTCAGACTCCGGTTCGAGTCCGCGGACCCGGGAGTCGAGAAGGCGGAAGAACGAGCCGGGCCGGCGGAAGGGCAGCCGAGCTACGGGACCGACGGAGGCGCCGGTGGCGGGTCTGCCGCTGAAGACGAGTCGGTCAGTCGAGCTCCGTGATCGTCACCGCGTACACCGCTCCGCAGTTGCCACACTCCACGTGGACGCCGCGACTCGTCTCCCCGCGCGTGAACTCGGAGATCTCCTCCGAGCACGAGCATTCGAACTGGACTTTCATTGTTCCATTTACGTAGTTCCGGTATTTAAAACACCCACTCTCGAAAATCGATCGTGAGAATCCGCCGTCGTCGACGGTCCCCGTCGCCGGAGTCAGTCGCCGTCGACGATCACTTCGACGGGGCCGTCGTCGTCCGACTCCCCGCTCTCCCCGCTCTCGCCGCCGGTTGCGGCCGACTGGGTCTGCTGGTAATAGAGCCCCCCGGCGACCGCGAGGACGATCCACGAGCGCCAGTTCGCGAGGTTCAGCGTGTAGCCGATACCGAACGGCTTCTCCACCAACATTCCCTTATCCGGCTGCCAGTACGACGCGAGGAGCCGACCGAGGCTCGGCCGCTCGAAGTTGTACGGGATCCCGAGTATCTCTCCCGAGGACGGTTTGTCTGCCATACGTGGCATATCACCCGCTGGGCATATAAATCGTGGCGGGACCGGGGACGCGTCACGACCGGCGCCGACTACCGGTACCGTCCGCGCCCTTCGACCTCGCGCAGTCGGTCGAGGACGGCGCTGTCGCCGACCTCCGCGTAGCCCGCCTCGAACGCCTCTATCAGCCGCTTCGGGTCCGTCGCCGTCGCGCGCACGGACCCCTCGAACACGTGGAGGTCCATCGCGTGGTCCTCAACGTGACCGGAGTGATAGGCGAGCCCGAAATCGATGAGGGTCGTTCGCGCGTCGTCCTCGGCCGCGCCGCGCCCGTCGGGGCCGCCCGCGCTCGACTCGCCCCCAGTCGAGCCCTCGATCCGCGCGTTTCGCGTCGTCGGGTCGCCGTGGACGATCCCCTCCCGGTGGAGCCGCGCGAGGTGGTGACCGAGGGCGGCCGTCCACCGCACGTCGAGGTCGGCGGCGAGGTCGCGGTCGCCGACGTGCTGCAGCGTCAGCGTCGCCGCCCCCACGTCGACGTCGTACACCAGCGGCGTCGGCACGCCCGCCCGCCGCGCCTCGCTCGTCAGGCGCGCCTCGGCGACGGTTCGGTCGCGCCTGAGCGTGCGATCCAGTTCGGGGTGACGGTAGCCCTTCGGGACCCGCCGCTTCACCACCCGGCGCTCCGATCCGTCGTCGCCGTCGGCAGCCGCGACGACCTCCACGGTCGCCTCCGCGCCGCGCCGATCGGCGTCCCCGCCGTCGCGCTTCTCGTCCCATCGGTCGCGGGCGATCGACGCGTCGCCGTCGCGCCACGTGACGGGCACTTGATCCGGCCGGAAGTTCGGATCGATCGCCGACTCCGCGATCGGGATCGTGTCGCCCGCCGCGGCCATCTCCGCGCCCAACACCGCGATCATCCCCGCGTTGTCGCGGAGGAACCGCGGCTCGGGCGCGTGGAAGTCGGCGCCGCGGGCCGCGCACATCGCCGCCAGCATCTCGCGGAGCCGGTCGTTCTGTGCGACCCCGCCGCCGAGGACCAGCTCGTCCGCGCCGGTCAGCGAGAGCGCCCGTTCGGCGACCTCCGTCAGCATCGCGAACACGTGCTCTTGCAGCGAGAAACAGATCTCCCCGACCGGTACCCCGTCGTCGAACGCGTCGTTGGCGGCGGAGCTGATGCCCGAAAAGGAGAAGTCCATCCCCTTGACGACGTACGGCAGGTCGAGCAGTTCGGCGTCCGGCTCCCGATCGGCGGCCGCCTCCGCCGCCGCGGCCTCCACCTTCGGCCCGCCGGGGTGATCCCAGCCGACGTGGCGCGTGAACTTGTCGATCGCGTTGCCGACGCCGGCGTCCATCGTCTCGCCGAGCACGCGGTACCGGCCGTCGTGGTAGCCGAGCAGGTGCGCGTTCGCCCCGGAGGCGTTCAGACACACGGGGTTCTCGAACCCCGACCGGTGGCGACCGATCTCCAGGTGCGCCACCATGTGATTGACACCGATGAGGGGGACGTCGAGCGTCCCGGCGAGCGCCCGCGCGGCAGTGCCGACGATCCGGAGACAGGGGCCGAGCCCGGGTCCCTTCGAGAAGGCCACCGCGTCGACCGCGTTCGGGCCGTGCTCGCCCTCGGCGGCCGTCAGGACCGCGTCGACGACCTCGGGGATCGCCTCGGACATGTGCTCTGCGGCCTCTCGCGGGTGAATGCCGCCGCTGTCCGGCTCGTAGGGATCAGATTCGATGAGAACTGAGTCGGTCTCGGTGTCGTACAGGGCGGCGCTCGCACACCACGCGGTCCCCTCGATGCCGAGAACGCGCATCCGACGGGGGCTAGGCCTCTTCGGCGTCCGTGTCACCCTCGCTACCGATCTTGTTGCGTTCGAGCATGTACTCCTGTTCGACGTCGAGCGCGTCCTCGGCGGAGTCGTACACCTTCGCGTAGCCGACCGTCTTGCGCATGCCGAACTTCGTGTCAAGCTCGTGGACGACGACCTCCTCCGAGGCCTTGTCCAGCTTTGCCGCGAGCGAGTCGCGGACCGAGAGGCGAGAGGGGGTCGCCTCCTCGTGGGTCGTCTCGAATCGGATGTCCGTGCGGTGCAACATCGGGTTCTCCTCCTCGGAGATGATATCGACGTCCATGGTTCAGTTACGCGTATATCCCCTCGAAAGCTGTAAAAGGATTTCGAAGCGGGGGTGCGGCCGGAACGACCCGCTCACGCTCTCGATCTGCGGTCCGTCGCCGACCTCCACGCCGGGGGCACGGTTTAGTTCGAGCGGAACGAACATCAACTAGATGTCCGGGGACACGGAGTCGTTCGTCGAGCCTGCCACGCGAACCAAATACGACCTGCTGCGGTCGAAACACGTCATCGTCCCGCTGTCTCTCCAGCGGAAGCTCCACGTGTGCGGTCTCATCGCGCTGCTGGCGGCGCTCGTCGGGCCGATCGTGGCGACACTCCCCGTCCCCGTCCGAGAGATGTACTTCGCGGGCGACCCGACGACGACCCGACTCGGGGCCGTCGCGGCCGTGCTCATCGGCACCGTCGCGCTGGCGGCCGCGGTCGTCGGATTCACCGCCGTCGCGCTGTACCTCGACCGTCACCCGGATCCGCCGGAGTCCCGGGTGTGGACGCTGATCGCCGCCGAAGACGCGGCCTCGGCGTTCGGTTTCGTCACCGGAACGCTGGGCGTCGTCTCCGGCGACGCGCTCCTCGCGAGCGGCCACTGGGGGACCGGTGCGGTCCAGCGACTGATCGGCTTCGGGATCCAGCCGTACCTCGTGTACGAGGCGTTCCCGGCCACGCCGCGGACCGTCGCCGTCGTCGGGCTCGTCGTCGGTCTCGGCGCGCTCGCGTCGAGCGTGTACGTCGGCTCTCCGTGACCCCGGCCTCGGAGCGAACCGAACGAACTCGGCGCACCCGACCGCCGGCTACCCGCGGTCTTCGGGGACGCGCCCGATGGCCTTGTAGGCCCCGTCGACGTCGCCCTCGAGCGCCTCGAACAGCTCTCGCGCCTTCGCGCGGGACTCCGACGTGACGGCGACGCGGACCATGCCCTCGTCGGGCTGACCGTAGACGACGCTCGCGCCGTCGGGAGCGGCGAGGATCGCCGGCAGGGCGGCTAAGTCCTCCTCGCCGGTCACCTCGATGATGACCGGGTCGGCGTCCGAGAGCGCCTCGGCGAGCGCCTCGAGCAGGTCCGCCGACAGCGACGCGGCGGGGTTCTCCACGGCGATCCGGCGGTCGTCCGCGGCCGCGAGCGCGGACTCGATCTCCGCGCCGACCGCCTCGCGCTCGGTCTTTCCGTCGATGAGCGCGACGTCGGGCACGCGGCCCGCCTCCCGGAGGTGGTACGTGACCACGTCGCCGACGGCGATGAGGGGAGCGTCGGGCGCGGCCCGATCGCCGCGGGTCCCCGCCGCGTCAGCGAGCAGTTCGTCGGCGTCGGTCGTCACCGGACCGAGCGGGTCCTTGAACGCGTCGCGCAGGGAGTCTGGAAGAGTGAGCATGTGGTGTGAGCGATCCTTCGGCCTCTCGACCGTAAACCCCGTCGACGGCGACTACCGGACCTTCAGCGCGTACGAGCCGGCCTTCGTGACGTTCATTTCCTCGGCGATCTGGCTCTCCTCGGGCTTCGTGATGATGACGTAGCCCGCCCAGTCCTCCGTCAGCGACGACGACCCGCAGTGCTCGCAGGTCTGCGAGTCGGGGTCGTTGACGTGGTGGCACTCACGGCAGGCGAGGCGGTCCTCCGCCATCAGTCGGCCTCCTCACCGGTCTGTTCGCGGTGCAGCCGCTTCCCCTCCAGCCACTCGTGTTTCCCGAGCCCCGGCTGTTTCGCCGTGAGCCCGATCTTCGAGTCGCGGGGGTTGCGCTCGTCGATGCTCTTCGTCACGACGCGGACCCGGACGGCGTCGTCCACGCCGAGGGTCTTGTCGGAATCCGACGAGGCGAGCTGCTGGTTCGCCCCGTCGAACGTGAGGTACTCGTCGGTGATCTGCGAGACGTGGAGCAGCCCGTCCACCGGTCCGATCCCGACGAAGGCGCCGAACTCGACGGTCTCGACGACCGTCCCGTCGGCGACCTCCTGCATGTCGGGGTCGTACGTCAGCGCGTCGAACTCGGCCTCGTAGTAGACGCCGGGGCGGTTGTGTAACACCGCCCCCTCGCCGATGTCGTGGACCTCGATGACGCTCACGACGCTGCCGACGTCCTCGTCCATTCGTCCTTCCAGTTTGTCTTGAAGCAGGGCTTTCACCCGCTTGTCGGTGACGTCCGCCAGGTGTTTCGGCGGTACCTCGACCGTATCCTTGAGTCGAACTCGTTTGTACATGTTCTTGGTTGTCCGCGTCCGCTAGGGTTCCGTTATCGCCAGTGCGTTCCGACCCCTTAAACCGATTACTGGTGCGCCCGCCTCCAGCACTCGGTTCGCCAGCGGTCGATCGTTGGTGACGACGCCGTCGACCCGGCCCTCGGTGACCAGTTCGACCAGCGCGTCGTCGGCGTACGATGCTGCCGTCTCCACCGTCTCCGCCCGCGTCGCGAGGTCCGCGCCCACGCTCGCCGCGGTCGCCGCCTCGCCGTGCCCGCCCTGCAGCCGGTCTAACTCCGAGATGACCGCCGTCGGGACGACCGCCTCGTACGCGCCGAGGAGGCGGTCGAGCTCCTCGAACAGCCGCAGGTTCGCCTCGACCGGCGCCATCAGCGCGCTCGCGTCGAGCGCGACGACTGGGGCGCCTCGCGCCTCGCTGTCGTCCGCGAGGTCCTCGCGACGGGCGTCGCCCGCGTCGGTCGACTCCGAGCCGTCTGCGCGGGCGCCGTCGGTCACGCTACGAGAGCGTCCCGACGCCGATCAGTCGCCAGCGGGAGCCGACGCGTCGGTTGATCGCGATCTGTGCGCCCTCCTCCGCGCAGACGGGGCGCTTGAGGCTCACCTCGCACTCGCCGTCGCGCGCGCTCGTCACCGCGCCGACCGTCGTCGCGGTGCCGACCGTGAGCATCAGGGGCTCGCCGGTGCTGATCTCCTCGATGTCGCTCTCGCCGCTCTCGTCGTCCTCCTTGCCGACGACGCGGTCGAGCAGATCCACCTGCATCTCGAACTCGTTGCGGGTCGGCGGGAGCGTGCCGGGCTCGCCGGCGACCTGTCCGGCGAGCGCGTCGCCCTTGGTCAGGCTCGGGTCGAGGCCCGTGCCGACGCCGAGCAGGCCGCCCGGGCGCGCGGACTCCACGTCTCGGCTGCCGGCCTGCAGCGAGCGGACGGTCGTTTCGAGGGGCCGCCACTCGGTCTGGCCCTCCTCCTCGACCTCGCGGCCCGGGCGGATCTCCAGCCCGTCGCCGACGGAGAGCTCCCCGCTGACGAGCGAGCCCCCCACGACGCCGCCCTTGAGCTCCGCGGCGGTCGCGCCCGGACGGTTGATGTCGAACGAGCGCGCCGCGTACATCCGGGCGCTCTCGCCGGGGTCGCGGTCGGGGGTCGGGATCTCCGTCTCGATCGCGTCGATGAGCAGGTCGAGGTTGACCTCCTGCTGGGCCGAGACGGGGACGATCGGCGCGCCCTCCGCGACGGTGCGCTCGACGAACTCCTGGATCTGCCGGTAGTTGTCGACCGCGCGGTCGCGGTCGACCAGGTCGACCTTGTTCTGCGCGATGACGATGTTCTCGATCCCGATGAGATCGAGCGCCATCAGGTGCTCTTCCGTCTGCGCCTGCGGGACGTCCTCGGTCGCGCTGACGACCAGCACGGCCCCGTCCATGATCGAGGCGCCGGAGAGCATCGTCGCCATCAGCGTCTCGTGGCCCGGAGCGTCGACGAACGAGACCGTTCGGAGCGGCTCGCTCTCGGACCCGTCCTCGCACTCCTCGTCGACGGTGTAGCACTCGGGCGCGTCGACGCCGGGACAGCGACGGAACGTCGCGTCCGCGTACCCCAGTCGGATCGAGATACCGCGTTTCATTTCCTCGCTGTGCTGGTCGGTCCACGAGCCGGACAACGCCTGCACGAGCGTCGTCTTCCCGTGGTCGACGTGACCGACGAGACCGATGTTCACCTCCGGTTGTGTGTTGGCTTCAGTCACTGTTGGACCTCCTAACGGAGCAGTCTTACCGGAAATTCGCTCCGTGCGAGTGATAAAGTTGCTGTTATAGTGGCGACAGGGGCTCCGCGCGGCGCGCCCCGACGCGAGGACGCGACGCGGATTCCCGACCGCGACGACGACGGTGGTTTATAAGCCGGTGTCCGGTGCGGTGGCGTCGCCGGCGGCCATGCCGCCGGCTGCCAGCGGCGCGAAGCGCCTCGCTACTGCGAGTCGTCGCGGCTGGGGCTTTGGAGGTGTTCGGCGCCGACCCGTACTCAATCACATATATATAGTACCCTCGTCGGAATCGTTCGACGCCGATTTACGCCTCACGCGCCAACTCGGGCGCACAATGGGATACGCGTGCCCCGTCTGCGAGACCCCTCAGCGCGACGGCGAACACCTCGCGCACCACCTCGCGTTCACGGCGATGCTCCACGGCGACGACCACGAGGCGTGGCTCGACGAGCGCGTCCCCGACTGGAGCGAACGGGATCCGGCCGGGCTCGCCGCCGAAGTGACTCCCCACGCCGAGACGGCCGAGTACCACGAGGTGTTCGAGGACACCGCCGACCGTGGTCGGCCCGACGTCGACCTCGGTGACCACGACCACGCCGCGGGCGGCGGTCCAGGCGCGGTCGGCTCGACCGGCGAGACCGATCCGGAGGTGACCGAAGCGATCCGCGAGGCCCGCGAGATGGTGCGGGAGGCGGGCGGCGACGATGACGACGAGAGCGACTCGACCGCCAGCGACGCCGCCGCCGACCCGTCCGCGTAGCGGAACGCCCTTTTCAGCCGGTGCCGAAGACGGCGTATGCACACCAGAGGGACGTTCGCTCCCGAGACTCGCGCCGACGCGCTCGAAACCTACGAGGAGGTCGGCCCGGTCGCGCAGGTCGTCGTCCGCGAGGCGACGAAGGCGATGGAGTTCGACGCCGACGAGTACGACGAGCGGGTCACGCCGGAGGTCATCCGAACCGCCCGCGACGCCACGTTCGCCGAGCTGCTCGCGGTCCACGTCGGCGACGAGGACGAGTTCGACGCGTGGCTCGCCGACAGCGAGTTCGACGCGGACGACGTGGTCCGGATCGGCTCCGACAACGTCGACAACCTCGTGTGGCACCCGATCCCCTTCGCGGACACCGTGGTCGCGGCGACGTTTCAGAACGAGCCCGACGCGGCCGCCAGCACCCTCCGCCGGAACGCGTTCGGTCGGGTCTACCGCGAGGAGTTCTACGAGTCGGGTCGGTAGGGTCCCAGCGGTCCTCGCCCCGGCGCCGCGGCTCGGCGTCGGAGCGGAGCAGGGCAAAAAACGATGCGAGACGAAGCGCGCGTTTACGCGAGTTCGTTTATGTTCCCGGAAATCGGAGATTTCCGGGCGCACGAAGAACTGTCTACGACAGTTTTTCAATGTCTCCGGCGCCAGCCGGAGGCTCGAAAAGCTCGCCTAAGCGAGCTTTTCGATGTTCTCGACGACGGCGTCGGCGAACTCGCTGGTGGCGAGCTTCTCGCCGCCCTCGATCTGGCGGTGGAGGTCGTAGGTGACCTTCCCGGAGGAGATGGTCTCCTCGACGGCGTCGCGCACGAGGTCGGCGGCGTCGGACCAGCCGAGGTAGTCGAGCATCTCGCGGCCGGAGAGGATCATCGCGGTGGGGTTCACCTTGTCCTCGCCGGCGTACTTGGGCGCGGAGCCGTGGACGGGCTCGGCGAGACAGCGACCGTGACCGCGGTTGATGCCGGGCGCGATGCCGAGGCCGCCGATCTGCGCGCCGGCGGCGTCGGACATGTAGTCGCCGTTGAGGTTCATCGTCGCGATGACGGAGTACTCGTCGGTGCGGGTCAGCAGCTGCTGGAGCATGTTGTCCGCGATGCGGTCCTTGACGACGAGGGTGCCGTCGGGCCGCTCGCCGTCGTGCTCCTCCCAGAGCTGGTCCTCGGTGATGACGTCGTCGCCGTACTCCTCCTCGGCGACCTCGTAGCCCCAGTCGCGGAAGGCGCCCTCGGTGAACTTCATGATGTTCCCCTTGTGGACGAGCGTGACCGAGTCGCGGTCGTTCGCGAGCGCGTAGTCGACCGCCTCGCGGATGAGGCGCTTCGAGCCGAACTCGGAGATGGGCTTGACGCCGATGCCGACGGGGCCGTCGTGGATGACGTCGGCGACCTCCATGTCCTGTTCGAGGAAGTCGCGTACCTGCTCGGACTCGTCGGTGCCGGCCTCCCACTCGATGCCGGCGTAGACGTCCTCGGTGTTCTCCCGGAAGGTGATCATATCCATCTCCTCGGGGCTCTTGACGGGCGAGGGGACGCCGTCGATGTAGTAGGTGGGCCGGACGTTCGCGTACAGGTCGAGCGTCTTG
Source organism: Halorubrum sp. (assembly GCF_046498025.1). NCBI lineage: Archaea > Methanobacteriati > Methanobacteriota > Halobacteria > Halobacteriales > Haloferacaceae > Halorubrum > Halorubrum sp. Next base: position 35,228 of record NZ_JAWOBM010000066.1, on the reverse strand, counting down.
CGGAGCGCGACGTTCAGCGAGCGGAACCCGGCGCCCACGGGGGTCGTCAGCGGGCCCTTGATCGCGACGCGGTGGTCGCGGATCGCGCTCACGGTGTCCTCGGGGAGGTTCTCGTCGTACATCTCCCGAGCGCTGCCGCCCGCGTAGACGCGCATCCACGCGATGGACCGACCGGTCGCCTCGGCGGCCGCGTCGAGCACCTGCTGTGCGGCCGGCCCGACGTCGGTACCGATCCCGTCGCCGTGGATGATCGGGATGATCGGGTTCTCGGGGACGTTCAGCTCGCCGGTCTCCTCGTCGGCGAGCGTGATCGCCTCGCCGTCGTCGGGGACGTCGACCTTATCGTAGCTCATGAACGTTCGTGGATTCCGGTGGCGGCTTAAAGTGCCTGCCGCTTTCGGCGTGAGCGCCTCGCTCGCAGGCTTTGCCGGTTTTTGGCTCAGACCGGCTCGACGCCCACGTCGAACATCGAGCGCCACCGGTAGCGCCGGCCGCCCCAGACGAACGTCCGCCGCGTGAGCGCGTACGCGAGCAGTATCGGAGCGACGACCGCTCCCGGAGCGGCGAGCAGGAACGTCGCCCGCCGGATCCCGAATCGGGCGTAGGTCGCGCCCGAGAGCGCCGTGACGAACGCCGCCCCCGCGACCGGTGCGAGCAGACACAGCGTCGCGAGGCCGACCGAAAGGGCGACGTTGAACGCGGTCACCGCCGGCGCGTGGTGCCGCGTGATCTGCAGGAACCGGACGAACCGCTCCAGCGACCCCCGCAGCGACCCGCCCGCGGCGACGGTCCGAGTTCGGTCGACGGCGCTCACGTCGAGGTGCTCGGCGAGGGTCCCGTCGTCGCTGACGGTCCGGCGGAGGTCAGCGAGGAGCGCGTCCTCGTCGAGGTCGTCCCGCTCGAAGACGACCGCGCCGCCCCACGCGATCCCGCCCCGTGAGACCGGGAGCGTCCCGCCGATGACGTACGCCGGCTCGAAGAACCGACCGAGCGGGTCGGCCCCGACGAACACGGGAATCTCGGTGGTCGGTCCCTGTCGCTCGTAGTCGGCGTTGAGGGCCGCGAGCCACTCCGGGGGGTGGTGGAAGTCGTCGTCGGTCCAGACGATCCGGTCCCCTCCGGCCGCCTCCGTCCCGGCGGCGATCGCGTTCGCCTTCCCGGAACAGCCCTCGGGCTCGCCGGCGAGGACGAGCCGGACCCCGTCGGGGAGCGCGTCGGCCGCTCCGCCGTTAGCCCCTCCGTCGTCGGCCGCTCCGCCGTTAGCCCCTCCGTCGTCGGCCGCTCCGCCGTTAGTCCCTCCGTCGTCGGCCGCTCCGCCGTTAGTCCCTCCGTCGTCGGCCGCTCCGCCGCCCCCGTCTCGGCGCTCGGCGACCGGGTCGTCGTCGGTGTCACAGATCACCAACAGCTCGTCGCCGTCGCCCAGCTGGGCCGCCACCTCCGAACACGCCTCGGTCCAGCGCACCGTCGGGAGGAGCACCGACGTCGGCGGGTGCGGGCGTTCGCTCGCGGTCATACCGAACGCTTCGGGCGGTCGATTCATAAACGGTCAGTCGCCCTCCGCCTATCGCGACCGACACTCGCTCGTTCCGATCTTCCGAACGCGCGTCTCTCCGCCCTCCGTCACGTCGGTCTCGACCGTCGAGACGGTCACCGACGTGGCGTCGCCGACGGCGTTCCCCGCCGGCCGATCGCAGAGGTGCGCGAGGAGCGCGTCGACGCGGACGGGCGCTTCGTCGCCCGCTAGCAGCGTGAGGTACTTCCGCCAGCGCGCGTCGGGGTACGTCCGCGCGTCCGAGGGGGGTCTGTCGGCCGCGACGGGGTCGCCGTACAGCGCGTCGACCCGGTCGCCGTCCGCGGTCGTCGCCGTCGCGAGGACGAGCGCGTCCGTCGTGGGCGGGTCGGGCGCGAACATGGTCCAGCCGCTCTCGGCGGGGTCCGCGGCCGTCTCGACGGGTCCGGGCGCGTCGACGAGCCCGAGCGCCATCCCGTTCCACGCGATCAGCGACGCGAGGAGGACGGCGGCGACGACGGCGGCGGCGCGCTCGCGGGTCGCTCGGTCCGGCACCCCGGCGCAGCCCTTCGGGACGCGGCCGTCCGGACCGTCCACGGCCGGCCCGCCGAGGGTCGACCCCACCGATCGGCGGAGTCGCTCGCGCGTCGGGCCGGCGACTCCCTCCACGCGGTCCCAGACGAACGGCGGGAAGAACGGAAGCAGGGCGGTCGCCGATATCAGCGGGAAGACGCCGATCTGGAGCGCGAGCGTCATCGAGAGGTGCGCGGCGAGCAGGCCCCCCGCGACCGCCGCCCGGACCCGTCCGGCGGACGCGACGAGCAGCGGCGACGCGACGAGCAGCGCGAGCCAGCCGTAGGTGGCGGTCGCCAGCAGCGCCGGCGCCTCGGGCAGGTGTCCGCCGAGCGGGCCGTGGAGGTACGTGAGGCGGAACACCCGCTCGACCGCATCGCCCCGCGGCCACGCCGTCCCGCGGAGCTTCTCGACCGCGTTCGCGACGTAAACGACGAGGACGACGGCCAGCAGCAGCGCCGAGGCGGGACCGACGAACCGGTCCTCGTCCGCTCGTTCGCCCCCGCGGGTCGTCGCGTCGGGCGGGGCTCGGCCGCGCGCGGCGTCGACCGACCAGCGGGCGCCGAGCGGACAGAGCAGTCCGGCCCCGAGCAGCTGCCAGAGCAGCGTGTCGCCCGCGTTGAGCGCGAAGGGGTTCCGCGCCTGCAACGACGCGAGCAGGAGCAGCGAGACCGCGGTCGCGAGCCGAGTCCGGTGGCCGAGCGCGAGCGCGACGGCGGCGACCCCGGCGACGAGGAACAGCAGCGAGACGGCCCACGTCGCGCCGGAGAGCGCGTGTAGCGAGAGGCGGGCGCCGAGCGGGTACGCCTCCGCGAGCGCCGCCCGGGGGAGCACGCCCGCGTCGGTATAAAACGCCGTCAGGTTCCGGGCGCGCAGCCCGAGGTCGACGAGGAGGACCGTCCCGAGCGCGATCCGAAACGCCGCGAGGGCGCGGCGGTCGACCCCGAGGCGGGCTCGAACCGCGGTCCGGGGGCGGCGGCGGAACGCGACTCGGTCGGTCGGTTCCTCGCCGGGGCGACGCTCGGGCTCGGTGAGGGCGTCCCCGTCGGCGCGTTCCCGGTCGTCGTCCACGGTGGTGGCGACTCTCCGAGGAGCGGAAATAGGTCTTGCGGCGGCGGACCGCGGAGGGTCGTCGTTCCGGTTTCCGGACCCTTATGCGGCCGCCGCGGAACCTTCGCGTATGCCACAGCGACCCACGATGCGCGTCGTCGTCCACGGCGGCGCCGGCGGCGCACCGGACGAGCCCGCGCCGAGACAGGCGGTCCTCGACGAGGCGGCCGAGCGCGGCGCCGACGCCCGAACGTCCCTCGACGCGGTCGAGGCGGCGCTCGCGCCGCTCGAATCGAGCCCTCGGTTCAACGCCGGCGTCGGCGGCGCCGTCCAGTCCGACGGCGCCGTCCGCACTGACGCGGGCGTGATGACCTCGGACCGGGAGGTCGGCGCGGCGTGCTCGATGCCGGGCGTCGAGCACGCCGCGAGCGTCGCCCGCGTCGTCCACTCCGAGACGCCGCACGTCTTCGTCTCGGGCGAGCACGCGGTCGACCTCGCCGCCGACTTCGGGGTCGAGACCGGCGTGGACCTGCTCACCGACGAGACGCGGGAGCGGTACGAGGCGGAGGACCCGCCGCGGGGCGGCCCCCGCAAGCACCTGGACTGGCTCGCGACGCGGTTCGGGTCGGGGAGCGGTCAGGCCGGCGGAGAGTCGGAGGACGAGGAATCGGGGGGCGAGAGAGAGAGCGGAGGCGACGACGGGACCAGTGACGACGGGAAGCGCGGCGCGCCCGACCACGACACGGTCGGCGCGGTCGCGACCGACGGCGAGACGTTCGCGGCGGCGACCTCTACGGGCGGGCGGTCGTTCGCGCTCGCGGGCCGCGTCGGCGACGTGCCGCAGGTCGGCTCGGGGTTCTTCTGCACCGAGGCCGGCGGCGCGAGCGCGACGGGGGCCGGCGAGGACATCGCGCGCGTCACGCTCTCGCGGCGGGCCGTGGGGTATCTGGACGAGGGGCTCGGCGCGCAGGAGGCGGCCGACCGGGCGATCGAGGAGTTCGAAGAGATCACCGGATCGGGAGCGGGCGTGATCGTCCTCGGCGACGATGGGGCCGGGAGCGCGTTTAACACGGACGGGATGCAGACGAGCGTTGTACATGAGTAGTCGCTGACGTGGTCAGCGACCCACGATTGAAGTCGTGGGCTCCTGCCTCATCCGTCTGTGAAGACGGGCAGAGATAGCTCTCCACATCGGTACGTCCCATAGTTTATTCATATATACATATATTATAAAAATTCAATAATATAATATTCCTGGATTTAGTCGCATGGCAGATGACCTACGCGGACTGTCACCGTCGGGGCCCCGGCGCTCGTTCCTCGCGGGCGTCGGAAGCCTCGCCGGTCTGTCGGCAGTCGAGGGCGCAGCGGCCTCGGCGGACGGCGAAGCGCACGCGAACCACGGCGAATCCGACTCAATGAACCACGAACCCATGAACCTGATCGACGGTGTCGAACAGAACGACAACTTCCCGCAGACTGCCACGGTCGTCGACGAGATTCCGAAAGGAGAGCAGATCAAGTACGAGTATCGAAAAGATATCCCGGGCTTCATCCTCGACCGCGCGCTGTACAGTTCGGTCGTCTACCCGGGTGACTACGGCTTTTTCACGCGGACAGCGGGGGGCGACGGTGACCCTCTCGACTTCTTGGCGCTGACCCAAGACGGTCTGTTCACAGGCTGTATCTTCGACCTTCGGCCAGTTGCCGTCATCCGTGCGACTGATACGGGCGAGAAAGACGACAAGATCGTCGGGGTCCCTGCCGATGACCCGCGGTTCAACCATATCGAGGGTCGAGAGGACATTCCAGAACACCAAAAGGACGTAATCGAGGAGTTCTTCCGCACCTACAAGAACCTCGAACCCGACGACGCCGAGATGGTGATCGAGGGTTGGGACACGGGCGACGCCGCCTACGACCTCCTCGAAGAGGGACACCAGAATTGGAGTGACCTCCAACGGGGGAACGGCAACGGAAAGGTAGCGGGCGAGAACGCCTGATCGGAACGATATCAAGCGTTCCTGTTCAGTTTCACTCACATCCTGACCTGCGTCGTCGCCCGCGGAGGCGAGGATACAAATCCGCCCGCCGCCTTGCCGGCGTATGGTCACGTTCCTCGCCGGCGGCACGGGGACGCCGAAGCTCCTCGACGGGGCGACCCGCGTGTGGGACCCCGCGGAGATCGCGGTCGTCGCCAACACGGGCGACGACGTCGAACTCGGCGGTCACCTCGTCTGTCCCGACGTCGACACCGTGCTGTTCGCCGGCGGCGGCGTCCTCGACCGCGAGACGTGGTGGGGAATCGCAGACGACACCACCGCGACCCACGAGGAGCTGCGCCGTCTCGCGGACGAGGTCGGGCTCGGGACAGCCCCTCACTACCTCGCCGCCGAAGCGCAGACGGCGGGCCGTGAGATCGCCCGCTGGCGGCGGTTCTCCGGGGTCGGCGAGTTCATGGAGATCGGCGACCGCGACCGCGCGGTCCACGTCACGCGCACGAGCCTACTCGACGAGGGCCGCACGCTCACCGAGGTCGTTCGCACCCTCGCCGACGCGTTCGACCTCGACGTCGAGCTCCTCCCGATGTCCGACGACCCGGTCGCGACGCTGATCCACACCGCGGACGGCGAGGCGCTCCACTTTCAGGAATACTGGGTCGCGCGTCGGGCCGAACCGGCGGTCGCCGACGTGGAGTTCCGCGGCGCGGAGGACGCCGAACCGACCGACGCCGTGCTGGACGCCCTCGCCGACCCCGTCGTGATCGGACCGTCGAACCCGGTGACGAGCGTCGGCCCGATGCTCGCGCTCCCCGGGTTCGAGGCGGCGCTGTCGGCGACCCCCGTCGTCGCGGTCTCGCCGTTCGTCGGCGACGAGGTGTTCTCCGGCCCGGCGGCCGACCTGATGGCCGGCGTCGGCCGCGACCCCTCGACCGCGGGCGTCGCCGCAGCGTACCCGTTCGCCGACGCGTTCGTCCTCGATACGGACGACCCGACCGAGATCCCCGAGCGTCGCGTCGAGCGCACCGACACGCGGATCGACGACGCGAGCGACGCCGAGCGCGTCGCCCGGGCCTGCGAGCGCGCGCTGGCGGCGGTGACGGACGGAGAGCCGGAAGCGGACGCGGAGGTGACGGAGTGACGGCGAGCGGAGACGGGGAGCCGCGCCCGTTCCTCGTCGCCGCCAGTCTCAGCGGCGCGGCCGACGCCGACTGGGCGCGCGCCGCGGCCCCGCACGTCGATGCCGCAGTCCTCGGCGGGGTCGCGCTCGACCCCGTGAGCCGGGCGGCCGCGCGCGACCTCGTCGCCCGTGGGCGCTCGGAGTTCCTCCCCGACGACCCGATCTGTTGGATCGACCGCGGGTTCGCCGCGCTCGCCGACGCGCCGGTCCGTCCCGGTGTCAACGTCCGGAGCGCGACCCTCGAACCGGTGCGCGAGGCGGCCGCGGTCTGTGCCGACCGCGACGCGGTCTGCGAGGTCAACGCCCACTGCCGGCAGCCGGAACTCCGTGCCGTCGGCTGCGGCGAGTCCCTGCTCCGGGAGCCCGATCGGCTGGCCGACTACGTCGCTGCCGCTGCCGAAACCGGTGCGACGACGAGCGTGAAGGTCCGCGCCGAGGTCCCCGGCGTCGACCTCGTCGCCGTCGCCGACGCGGTCGCCGAGGCGGGGGCGGAGTGGTTCCACGTCGACGCGATGGACTCGGAGCGCGTCGTCGCCGAGGTGACGGGCGACACCGCGCAGCCCCGCGCCGACCTCACCGTAATCGCCAACAACGGGGTCCGGGGTCGCCGGACGCTCGCCGAGTACGCCGCCCACGGGGCCGACGCCGTCAGCGTCGGGCGGCCGACCGAACGCCCCGCGGAACTCGCGCGCGTCGCCGAGGCGGTGCGCGCGTGGCGCGAGGGGGAGCTGCCCGCCGGCGAGCCGCCGGACCGATCGGAGGCGTCGCCGTGACGCCGGACGACACCGTGACCGGACGGACGGGCGACCGCGAGACCGGGCGCGGGACCGACCGCGACCCGGTCGACGACGCGACGCTCGCGCTCCTGCTCGAAGTGGCCGGCACCCCGAAACCCGGCAACGTCGACCGCCGCCGAGACCTGGGCGACCTCCGGTTCGAGTCGTTCCTCGGCGGGGCGGTCGGCGCCCGCGCGGGGCTCGAACTGGCCGCGGACGGGGAGGCGCCGATCGGCGACGCCTTCGAGTGCGCGGTGGCGGGGATGGCCGACCGGGCGGGGACGAACACCCAGTTCGGCTGCCTGCTGCTGCTCGGTCCGCTGCTGCGCGCGACCGTCGCGGGTCCGCCCGCGGACGACGCGTCCCCTTCGGTGGACCTCGACTCCGACGCCGTCGACCGGGTGACCCGCGACACCACCGTCGCCGACGCGGTCGCGTTCTACCGCGCGTTCGAGCGCGTCGATGTCGCGGTCGCGGACCCGCCCGCGGACGCGACGGAGCTGGACGTACGCCGCGGGAGCGACGCGGCGCCGACGCTCCGCGATCGGGAGCTGACGCTCCGGGACGTGATGGCGATATCGGCCGCCCCGGACGACCCGGACCGCGTCCCCGACCGCAACGCGCAGGAGTGGGTCGAGGGGTTCCCCCGGACGTTCCGCGCCGCCGAGTGGATCCGCACCGACGCGGGGCCGCTGACCGACCGGGCCGCGCGGGCGTTCCTCGGCCTGCTCGCGGCCGAGCCGGACACGCTGGTCGCCGCGACCCACGGCCCCGAGACGGCCCGCGAGGCGAGCGCCCGTGCCGCCGCGCTGCTCGACGGGGTCGATGCGGGTCCGGACGACGTCGGCGACGTCGACGAGATCGGCGCCGACGCGGTCCACGGGGCCGACCTCGACGCCGCGGAGGCGCTGGCGACGGCGTTCGTCGACGAGGGGATCAACCCCGGGACGACCGCGGACCTCACCTGCGCGGCGCTGTACGTCGCGCTCCGTCGCGGCGCGGAGGTGGCGCCGTGAGCGACGACGCGCACGAGGGGGACGTCGAGGACGCCGCCTCCGCCCCCGACGGCTGGCCGGTCGCGCTCCGGGGCGTCACCGAATCGGTCGTGACGACGCTCGGCCCGAACGACCGCTGGAACGTCGCGGCGCTCGGGCTCCACGCGCCGGCCGGACCCGGCGACCTCGTGACTGCGCGGACGTACGGACGCACCCGCACGTGGCGGAACTTCACCGAGCGCGGCGGCGGGGTGGTCCAGTTCACGACGGACCCACGGACGTTCGTCGAGGCGGCGCTGACGGTCCGCGAGACCGACGATCCCGTCCTCGAAACGGCCGACGCCTGGGTCGAGGTGACCGTCGAGGAGGTCGGCAGCGAGACCGAGGGCGACACCACGATCCGGACGTGGGCGCTCGACCCCGCCGAGAGCGCGGTACGCCGGGAGCGCGTGCCGACGATCAACCGCGGGTTCGGCGCCGTCGTCGACGCGACGGTGGCCGCCTCGCGGCTCGACGTGCCCGGGTTCGACACGGCGGAACTGCTCGACCGGCTGGCGTACTACGCGGACGTCGTCGACAGATGCGGGGGTCCCGCCGAGCGCGAGGCGTTCGCCCGGATCGACGAGGCGACGGGCTGGCGAGCGCTCGCGGCGGCGGAGGGGGACGAGGGGGTGCGAGGCGGAGGTGACCGGGAGCGAGGCGGAGGTGACCGGGAGCGAGACGGAGGCGACCGGGAGCGAGACGGAGGCGACCGAGACGGCGACGCCGACTCCTGACCGATCCCGCGCGGCTCGTCCGGTGCGATACCGCCTCCGGGCCGTTCGCGGCGTAACGAACCCTTTTAGTTCGGCCCGGCGGTATCGCTCGGTATGGCCATCAAACCCAAGTATATCAAGCAGCTCGGGAACGTCCTGCTGGAGCGGTATCCCGACTCGTTCAACACGGACTTCGAGACGAACAAGGAGAGCGTCACGGCCCTGACCACCGTCGAGTCGAAGGGCGTCCGCAACCGGATCGCCGGCTACGTCACCCAGAAGAAGGCGCAGGCGGCCCGGAAAGCGTAATCGGGTTCGAGTTTTCGACCGTTCTCTGTGAGCCGCAGCGGCGGCTCTCTTCCCCGCCGTTTATCACCGAAGCCGCGGCCACCTCGCCGCGATGGACGCCCTCGTTCGCCCGGTCGTCGACCCCACGTTCGCGGCCGCGGCGCTCGCGTTCCTGGCCGGGGGCGCGGCACTCGGGACCGCGAGCGGGCTCGTCCCGGGGCTCCACGCCAACAACTTCGCGCTGCTGCTCGCGGGGCTGGCTCCCTCGATCCCCGCCGATCCGCTGCTCGTCGGCGTCGCGATGCTCGGCGCGGGCGTGGTCCACTCCTTCCTCGACATCGTCCCCGCGCTCGCGCTCGGCGTGCCCGACGCGGCGACGGCGGTCGCGGCGCTGCCGGGCCACAGGCTCGTGATCGCCGGCCGCGGCCGCGAGGCGATCCGGCTGTCGGCGGTCGGCTCCGGGCTGGCGGTCGCGCTCGCGGTCCCCCTCGCCGTGCCGATCACGTGGGTCATGGTGCGCGGCTATCCGACGGTGCGGGCGCACCTGCCGCTGCTCCTCACCGGCGTCGTCGCGTTCCTCGTGCTCACTGAGTCGTCGAAGCGAGCCGCAGTCGGCGGGTTCGCGGCGTTTCTCGCGAGCGCCGCCCTCGGGGTCGCGACCCTTGACGTCGACCCCGCGGCGCCGCTCGCCGCCGGCGGCGTCCTCGCCCCGCTGTTCGCGGGGCTGTTCGGCGCGCCCGTGCTCCTCGACGCGCTCGGCGGCGAGGGCGTCCCGCCGCAGGCCGACGCACGGATCACGATGTCCCCCCGCGACCTCGGTGTGAGCGCCGGAGCCGGCTCGCTCGCCGGCGCGGTGGTCGGCTACGTCCCCGGCGTTTCCGCCGCCATCGCCGCCGTCGCCGCGCTGCCCGCGATCCCGCGATCGGAGGGCGACCGCGGATTCGTCGTCGCCACGAGCGGCGCCAACACGGCGAACACGATATTCGCGCTGTTCGCGCTCGTCGCGCTCGGCACGCCGCGGACGGGCGTCACGGTGGCCATCGACCGCGCCGAGGTCCCCTTCGCGCTCCCCGTCCTCCTCGTCGCCGCAGGCACCGCGGCGGCCTGCGGGTTCGCGCTCCTGCTGCTCGTCGGTGACGCCTACCTCCGCGTCGTCGGAAACACCGACTACACCCGCCTGTCGCTGGGCGTGCTGTCGCTGCTCGCTGGCGTCTCGTTCCTGTTTGCCGGGCCGTTCGGCGTCGGCGTCTTCGTCGTCGCCGGCGCGCTGGGGCTCGTCCCCCCTCGCCTCGGCGCTCGACGCGTCCACCTGATGGGCGTGCTGATCGGCCCGCTGATGCTCGGGTGAGCACTCGCTCCACCTCCCGGCCAATCCCTCGTTTCGCGGGCCGCACGCGCGAGCGCCGCGGTACCGCGTCACGGTCTACCGCCCGCCGTCGGGTGCAAAGAACAACGGTTAAAAGTCGCGCGATGGTGGTTCTGTGTATGAGCGAGAGTGAAACGCAGGGCACCCGACAGTGTGTCTCCTGTGGTATTCAGGTGGCCGGTATGAACGCCGCGCGGTTCTCCTGCCCGGACTGCGGGGCGACGATCCACCGGTGCGCGAAGTGCCGGAAGCAGAGCAACCTCTACGAGTGTCACGACTGCGGCTTCCGAGGGCCCTAATATGGGAGACGTCGCCGCCAAGATCAAGGTGATGCCGAACAGTCCCGAAGTCGACCTCGACGACCTACAGGACCGACTGGAGGAGTCGCTCCCGCAGGGCGCGAAGATCCGCGGCTTCCAGCGCGACGACGTCGCGTTCGGCCTCGTGGCCCTCCTGCCGACCGTCATCGTCCCCGACGGCGCGGGCGGCACCGAGGCGGTCGAAGAGGCGTTCACCGACGTCGAGGGCGTCGAGTCCGTCGCCGTCGAGAACGTCGGTCGCCTCTAACGCGGTCAAACCGTTCCGTTTCTGTTCTCTGTACGTCGCTAGAGATCTCGTTATCGACCGGCGCGTGCGGGATATCGGTCGTGCCCGTCGGCGAGCGTCGTCGAAGGGACGGAAATCGCGTGCCGATCTACCGGCGCCTACGCGAAGGGGACCGGCTCCGGAAGCGGAAGCATCGGGACGATGAACATCGCGGCGATCGTCGCCAGCCCGATCATGACCGGGAACGCGACGAGCGCTCGGTTCGTGCCCGCGAGGACGTCGGAGACGTCTGCCATCATCTCGCCGAGCGACGGGGTGTCGCTGCGCGAGAGGATCAGCAGTTCGAGGGTGAACAGGATCACCGTCGCCGCGGCCGACATCATACAGAACGGGCAGATCGCGCCGATCACCTCGAGCTGCAGGTAGACGAAGTACGCCGAGAAGCCGACGCCGGTCGCCGTGACGGGCGTCAGGATCTTGACGACGAGCGGGTGACGGGTGTCGAACCACCAGAGCGCCAGCGCGATGGTCGTCAGGTAGTAGAACGCGCCGAGCGTGGCCAGCGGGACGCCGAAGACGTACGCCCACTGACTCGTGATGACCTGTATGCTGCCGGCCACCTGTGCGTCCGCCGGAATTGCGGGGATCGCGAACATGTGTATCGCAGTCAGTATGGTACTTACGAGCCATCCCATCACGGCCACACCGGTGAACGCGGCGAACAGCGTCGCAGTACGCGGCGCGTATTCCCAGTCGTAGTCGAATCGGTTCGCGGTTTCGGTCAGAGCTGCCATACACACTTGTGTGACCTGCACAATTTTAACTATTGTGGTTTATCCACAATACTACCGGCAACTTCGGCCGAAGTCAGTCAGCGAGCTGATGGAAACGATAGACGACGAGGCGACGAGGGAGATGGGAACGCCAAAAATAGTACCGAACGAGGGATGTCGCGCGGACGTTCACGCGGTGTCAGGCGGCGTGTTCCTCGACCCACGCGGTGAGGTCGTCGCCGGCGATGAACCCTTCCGCGCGTCGCGAGACGGGTTCGCCGTCCACGAACAGCACGAACAGGGGGACGCTCCGCACGTCGAACCGCTCGACGAGCGGCGGATCGTCGCGAGGGTTTATTAAGGCGACATCGACGTCGAGCGCGCGAGCGACGTTCCCGAGGACGGGCTCCATGCTCGCACAGATGCCGCACCCGTCGGTGTAGAACTCGACGAGCGCGGCGTCCGCGTCGGCGACGAAGGCGTCGAGGTCGTCCTCGTCGGCGAGCGACGTCGGACGGCGGACATTCCCGTCTCTTCCCGGCTCGGAATCGTCGACTGTAGTATTGGTCATTATATACACTATCGGTGCCGGACACGGATAAACGCTCGCTCAGCGCGACGCGGCTCGTCGGCCCTTCGGCGCGCGTCCGCTCCGTTCAGGAAACGTCCACCGCGCCGACCACGCCGGCGCTCTCGGCCAACGCGTCGATGACCCGCATGTTCGCGACCGCCTCCGCTCCGCCCGTCAGGGGGGCGGTGCCGTCGGCGATGCAGTCGGCGAAGTGCTCTACCTGCAGCCGATACTGGTCGACGGGGTCGAACGTCTCGACGCCGCGCCGGCCGTCGATCTCGTAGGTCAGCTCCACCGGCTCGTCGTCCGGCGCGTCGAACGCCCGCTCGACCGCGACCCAGCCGTTCGTCGCGTCGATCCGGTAGCGCTGAACCAGCTGCGTGTCGAAGCCGGAGGCGACCTGGGCCGACCGACCGTCCGCGTACTCCAGCACGCCGGCGAGCTCCGTGTCGACGCCCGCGTTCCGGGTGTCGTTCGCGTGGGCGTACGCTCGATCCGGCGTCCCGAGAACCGCCCTCGCGAGCGACACGGGGTAACAGCCGACGTCCATCAGCGACCCGCCGCCGAGATCCGGATCGAGGCGAACGTCGTCCGGGCGGTCGTACAGCGGGAACCGGAACGTCGAACTCACCGTCCGCACGTCGTCAAGCTCTCGCTCGACCAGTTCGAGGACCCGCTCGGTGCGAGGGTGGTACCGGTACATGAACCCCTCCATCAGCGTGACGCCGCGCTCATCGCAGTGATCGACCACTTCGCGCGCCTCCGCCGCGTCGACCGCGAGCGGCTTCTCACAGAGCACGTGGAGCCCGACGTCGGCCGCGCGGATCGTCCACTCGGCGTGGAGCCCGTTCGGCAGCGGGACGTAGACCGCGTCGAGCGCGTCGTCGTCGAGCAGCGCCTCGTAGGAGCCGTAGCTCCGCGGGATCGAGTGCGTCGCGGCGAACGACGCCGCCCGGTCGCCGTCGCGTGACGCGACCGCGCCGACCGCGTGGTCGCTCGCCGCGACCGCGGGGATCACCGCGTCGCGGGCGATCGCTGCGGTGCCGAGCACGCCGACGGTGAGCGGGTCCGTGCGTGTGGACATACGCCACTCCCGACCGCCCGAGGGATAAAATGGATCGGTGACTCCGTCGTCGGCGCGGTCGACAGCCGCCGCGCTACCGGTCCGCCCGTTCGGGATCGAGGAGCGGCGAGTCCTCGTTGGTACACTCCGGCCGGCCGCAGACGCCGGCGTCGGCACCGGCTTGTGAGACCCCGTCGGCGAGCGACTCGATCTCCCACGCCACTTCGTGGCCGGTCGTCGACTCGTGGTCGTCCAGCGCGGTCCGTGCCGCCGAGAGCCGGTCGTACTCGGACTCGAACGGGCAATCGGCACACCGGACCACAACTCTCGTCCGTCCCATACCGGGTATTGTTCGGACGACGGGTAACTCTCGCGGTGCGTCGCTCGTCGAGACGGAAATACGGCTGAGGAGACGGAAATACGATCGAACAGCGACGCTACGCCGGTTCGTCGCGCTCGGGTTCGGTGCGCCATCCGCCCTTCAGCGTGATGACCCACAACAGCACGCCGGCGAGCACGAACACGGCGGCCATGTAGGGGAGCAGCGGCAGCTCGAAGCCGATGAAGTCGAGTACCGTCCGGATCTCGTAGACGATCACGCCGAAGATCGCGAACGCGACGAGGAGCCCGCCGCGCGTCATATCGAGGCTCATAGCATCACCCCGACGAGGGAGGCGACCGCCTCACCGAGCGTTCCGACGAGCGGCGTCACCGCGCCCGCGAGCGCGTCGAGCGTCGGCGCGACCCACACCGGATACGTGCCCACGCCCGGACCGAGCAGCCCGCCGCGGTTGATGATTGCCGCGAGCGGCAGGGCGTACGCGAGAACGACGAGCGCCAGCGCGATCCCGACCCAGAGCCGCAGGCTGTCGAGCACGCGCGGCGCGTCGTCGGGCCCGGACAGCGCCGGCGGAAGCGACTCTGCGAGCCCCGATACCTTCGGATTCCCCATCGTGAGGACGAGGTTACCGATGAAGAGGACCGTCGAGACGAACAGCAGCGTCCCGCCGATCGCGATCTGGACGTTGAGCTCCTCGAAGCCGCCGAACATCACCGGGTAGTCGAAGCCGCTGTACTCGGGCTCCGCGGTCCGGCGCGGCACGCCCATGATCCCCTGCGCGTGCATCGCGTTGGACATCAGCGCCATGCCGATGAACCAGAGGACGACCTGGAACAGTCCGATCGGTCGGCTGTAGATCGGCTTGTTGGAGATCTGCGGCCAGATCCAGTAGGTCGCCGCCATGAACGTCAGCGCCACGGCGGTGCCGACGGTGAGGTGGAAGTGACCCGGCACCCAGATGGTGTTGTGGATCATGTAGTTGATGTTCATTCCCGCGTTCACCATCCCGGAGAATCCGCCGGCAGCGAACATCAGTCCCGCGAGCATCATCCCGGTGAACTCGGGCTTGCGCCACGGGAGGTCGGTGAGCCAGCCGAGGAGACCGGTCCCGCCGCGCTGGCGAGCCCCGTACTCCACGCTCGCGACGACCGTGAACGCCGTGAGCAGGCTCGGCAACAGCAGGAACATCGTGTTCGTCATCGAGATGAACTTGAACCCTTCCGCGATCCCCGGATCCAGGTACTGGTGGTGGATCCCGACGGGGGTCGACAGCAGGAGGAACAGCACGAACACGACGCGCGCGAGCGGGTCGCTGAACAGCCGTCCGCCGGCGATCTTCGGGAGCACCGTGTACCACAGCATGTACGCCGGCATCAGCCAGAAGTACACCACCGGGTGGCCGAAGAACCAGAACAGCGTCCGGGTCAGCGTGGGGTTCACCTGGTCGATGAATCCGAGCGACCACGGCAGCAGGAAGATGAGGACCGACGCCGCCACCGCGGACGACGCGATGTACCACATCGCCATCGTGGTCAACACCATGAACGTCTGGAGCGGGATCCGCTCGTCGGGGTGGTCGCGCTTCCAGGCGAGCCACGTCCGGAACCAGTCGGCGCCGGCGATCCACGTCCCGACGATGAACACGGCGAGACCCGTGTAAAACAGCGGATGCGCCTGCAGCGGCGCGTAGAACGTGAAGAGGACGTCCGCGCTCATATCGATCGCGTCGGTGAAGCCGGCGAGGATCGAGACGCCGGTCATCGTCATCCCGATCGCCATGATCGCGTACCACGTCCAGGTGATCCGGATGTTCACGAGCGGTCGGTCGAGGCTCCGGGTCACCGCCCACGTGAACAGCCCCACGAGGAAGAAGACGGTGAAACTGATCACCAAGAACACGCCGTGTGCGGTCAGTACGGTGTAGTAGTCCGTTGACGGGATGATCCGCGCCGCGTCGGTCCGGTGAAGCGTCTGGATGATCCCGAAGATAGCACCGAGCAGCAGCGCGAAGAAAGAACTGAGGAGGGCGGCGCGGACGACGCGCGCCTCCTCGGGGAACTTGTCGACGAACGACCGCTCGGCCTCGAGCGCCTCGCTCACGAGTCGTCACCCCCGCTGTTCTGCTCTTCGAACTCCTCTTGACTGACGACGTTCACCTTTCCTTCCATCCCGTGGTGGCCGGCGCCGCAGTACTCGTTACAGAGGAGCCCGTACTCCTGGGATCCGTCGACTTCGACGGTGATCTCGGAGACTTCGCCGGGAACGACCATCGTGTTGGCGTTCGTCCCGGCGACCTCGAACCCGTGGATCACGTCTCGAGAGGTGACGTAGAACGTCACCGTGCTGTCCTCGGGCACGACGATCGGGCTCGGTTCGAACCCGAACTGGTAGGAGACGACGTACGCGGCGTACTCGTTCTCACCGACTTGTTCGACGCGCGGCTCCGAGAACCGCTCGTCCTCGTCGAGTCCCTCCGCGTCGATGGGCTGCTCGCTGTCGGCGACCATCGCGACGCCGGGACCGACGGCGCCGTACGTGACCGAGCCGATGAGCAGCAGTATCAGCAGAATCGAAGCAGCGAGCCAGAGCTTCTCGTAGGCGTGAATGTGCATCCGTGATCACCCCACGACGACCAGATCGCGTCCGAGGAACTCGATGTAATATATGTACACCCACGCGAGCAACAGGATGACGAAGTAGATCCCGATGAGCGTGAGGGTTCCGATCGGGTCGAACTCCTCGTCACCGCTCACATCGTCAGTCGATGCGTGTGCGGCTTGATTTTGCCCCATAGGTCGGGTTATAGATCGAGAGATATATAACATCTACCCGTTCTCGGGGGCTGAAAACACGGGCGTTATATATGTTCGGCGGCCCGAACGCTTCGACATGGAATTCTCGCTCCAGCGGGCCGTGCTTCTCGTGTTGGCCGGCCTCATCCCGGCGGTGGTGTTCCTCGCCGACCGGGCGGAGATCGTCGTCGCCGTGACGCTCGTGAACGTGCTCATCATCTGGGGGAGCCTCCGCGTCGCGACCGGCGGGAGCCTCCGCCCCGGCTCGGGCGCCTCGGACGCGCCGGATCCGGAGGAGGCGTAGCGGCGTCGACCGGCGCCGACCCACATGTCGAACTGCACCCTCTGTGACCTGCCGACGGGGGAGGACCCCCACACCGCCCCCGACGTCGACGGCGAGTTCTGCTGCCGCGGCTGCCTCGCGGTCGCCCGCTCGCTGGACGACGTCGACGACCTCGACGACCTCGACGAGCGACGCCCCGAGACGGAACCGGAGGAGTCGTTCGACGGCGAGACGACGTTCCTCCACGTCGACGGCATGCACTGCGCGACGTGCGAGTCGTTCCTCGAACTGACCGCCGGCGAGCAAGAGGGCGTCGCGGCCGCGGAGGCGAGCTACGCCACCGACACGATCCGCGTCGACTACGACCCCGAGGTAGTGAGCGCCGAGGACCTCCCGGCGCGGCTCTCGGTCGCCGGATACACCGCGAGCGACCGCGCCGATCCGGAACCCGACGGCGACGACGTCGCCGTGGTCCGCTTTCTGATCGGCGGCGGGTTCTTCGGAATGATGGCGATGTTGTGGTACGTCCTCTTCCTGTACCCGACGTACTTCGGCTACGAGCCGATTCTCGACCTCGGCGGCGTCTCGGGCACCTACCTCTTCACGCAGGTGTGGGTGTTCACCTCGATCGTCCTCTTTTATACTGGCTACCCGATCCTCCGCGGCGCGTACGTGAGCCTTCGGGCGCGGCAGCCGAACATGGATCTGTTGGTGTCGCTGGCGGCGGCCAGCTCGTACGCGTACAGCACGCTCGCGATGCTGATCGGCCGCACCGACCTCTACTTCGACGTGACGATCGCCGTCATCCTGGTCGTCACCGCGGGCAACCACTACGAGTCGCTGATCAAACGCCGCGCGACCGGGATGCTCTCCGAGCTCACGACGGCCGGCGACCGGACGGTCCGCACCGAGGCCGGGGACACCGTGGCGGCCGACGCGGTCGAGCCGGACGATCGGCTCCTCGTGCGTCCCGGCGAGCGCGTCCCCTTCGACGGGACCGTCGTCGAGGGGACCGCCGCCGTCGACGAGGCGCTCGTCACGGGCGAGTCGCTTCCGGCGACGAAGCGGGAGGGCGACGAGGTCCGCGGGGGGACCGTCGTCACCGACGCGCCGATCGTCGTCGCCGTCGGCGAGGACGCGACGAGCACGCTCGACACGCTAGTCCGGCTGCTGTGGGAGATCCAGAGCTCGCGGTCGGGGATCCAGCGGCTCGTCGATAAGCTCGCGACCGTGTTCGTCCCCCTCGTCGTCGTGGTCGCCGTCCTCGGCGCGGCGGCGACCGTCGCGCTCGGTTCGGCGCCCGTGGACGCCGCGCTGGTCGGGCTCACGGTGCTGATCGTCTCGTGTCCGTGCGCCCTCGGCCTCGCGACCCCGCTCGCGATCGCCGCGGGGATCCGCGACGCGGCCCGCCGCGGGATCGTGATCGTCTCGGACGCCGTCTTCGAGGAGGCGGCCGACATCGACACGGTCGTACTCGACAAGACGGGGACGCTCACCGACGGCGAGATGCGGCTGCTCGACGCCGTCACCGACGGCGCCTCGCCCGACGAGGTGCGTCGCCGGGCGGCGGCGGTCGAGCGCGCCTCGGTTCACCCCGTCGCCGAGGCGATCGTCGACGCCGTCGCGGGCGACGACCGGCGGTCCGCTCGCGACGACGCAGGCGACGCCGCGAGACCGGCGACCGACGGCGGCGTGACGGCCGGCGGCGAGCGGAACGGACGGCGGGCGGTCGCCGCGCCCGGTGACGACGCCACGGACATCCCCTCGACCGCCGACGTGACCGTCTCGGACCGGGGCGTCACGGGGCGTGTCGACGGCGACACGGTCGTCGTCGGGCACCGGTCGCTATTCGACGGCGGGGAGTGGACTGTGCCGGCGTCGTTGGAGGAAGCCGGCGAGACGGCCCGGGACGCGGGTCGCGTTCCCGTGTTCGTCGGGTGGGAGGGGTCGGTCGTCGGCGTCCTCGTCGTCGGCGACGAGGTCCGTGACGGGTGGGAAGCGGTCGTCACCGACCTCGCCGAGGACGGGCGACGCGTCGTGGTGCTCACCGGCGACTCGGCCGCCGCCGCGCGTCGGTTCGAGGACCACCCCGCGGTCGACGAGACGTTCGCGGAGGTGCCGCCGGAGGCGAAGGCCGAGACCGTACGGCGGCTCGCGGCGACCGAGCGCGTCGCCATGGTCGGCGACGGAAGCAACGACGCGCCGGCGCTCGCCGCGGCGGACCTCGGCGTCTCGGTCGCGAGCGGCACGGACCTGGCGACCGACGCCGCCGACGCCGTGCTCTTGGAGGACCGGCTCGCCGCGATCCCGGAGCTGTTCGCGGTCACGCGCGGGACGAACCGCCGGCTCAAGCAGAACCTCGGCTGGGCGTTCGTCTACAACGCGGTGGCGATCCCGATGGCGATCGCCGGCGTGCTCAACCCGCTCCTCGCGGCGCTCGCGATGGCGACGAGCAGCGTCCTCGTGGTGACGAACTCGGCGCGGGCCGTTTATAAGGGGGAGTGACGCAAGAGCGCCGTGCGACGGTCCGACCGACCTCACGCGGGGGCGCCGACGTACGGCTTGACGGCCCGCACGATGGCGTCGACGTCGTACTCGTCTTCGCCCTTGTCGAAGACGACCTCGTCGTTCGCGCGGACGACGAACACGCCGTCGTCGCCCGTCACCAGCGCGACCTCGTCGATCTCCTCGCCGAACTGCGTGAGCAGCGCCGTCGAGACGTCCTGAGCGCGGTTCAACATGCCGCACGGTACGCAGTACTCGATTTCGATTCGGGTCATTCGACTCCGCTTCGAGGCGAACGGTTTTAAATCATCGCCGCGCCGCTCGCCTGTCCTCGTCAGACCACGAGCGCGTCGAACACGACGGCGAACAGCAGCAGCCCGAGGTAGGCGTTCGACGCGTGGAACGCGCGGAACGCCGCCGCCTCCGTCTGCTCGTAGTGCAGTCGGACGACCATCCACAGGAACACCGTGCCGAGGGCGACGCCGACCGCGGCGTAGAGCGCGCCGAGGGGCTCGGCGACCACGGCGAGCGCGACCGCGGCGACGAGCGTCGCGCCGAGGTACCAGACGATGTGGCGGCGCGTCGCCGTCTCGCCGCGGACAACGGGCATCATCGGGAAGCCGCCCCGCTCGTAGTCCTCCTTGTACGCCAGCGCGAGGTTGTAGAAGTGCGCCGGCGTCCACAGGAAGATGACCAGGGCGAGCAGCAGCCCGCCGCCGCCGACCTCGCCGGTCACCGCCGCCCAGCCGATGAGCGCCGGGAGCGCGCCCGCCGCGCCGCCGATGACGGTGTTCTGGACCGTGTTCGGCTTCAACACGAGCGTGTAGACGACGCTGTAGAACAGGATCGCGACCAGTCCGAGACCCGCGGTCAGCGGATTCACCGTCCAGAAGAGGCCGAGCGCGGCAGCCGTCAACAGCAGTCCGAACGCGAGCGCGTTGCGTACCGGGACGAGGTCGGTCGCCAGCGGGCGGTCGTTGGTCCGCTGCATCCGCTTGTCGATGTCGCGCTCGAACACGTGATTGAACGTCCCGGAGGCGCCGATCGAGAGCGCGCCGCCGGCCAGCGTCGCGCCGACGACGTACGGGGTGAACCCCTGCCCGCCGGCGAGCGCCATCGCCGCGGCGGCGACGAGGCAGAGCAGCCACATCAGGCGGGGCTTCATCAGCCGGAAGTAGGCGGCCGCGGTCGCCTTCAGCCGCGGGACCGTCGCGGTCGGAATCTCGGGCTCTGGCGCCTCCTCTATCGGCGGGAGGTCGTCCGTGCCCGGCTGGAAATCGACGGCGCCGTCGTCCGGGGAGCCGGTCTCGGCCTCGAGCCACCACGCGAGCGCGGCGAGTACCGACGCGAAGATGGTCACGCCGAGGAGGAGGTGCACCGACCCGAGCGCGGTCGGTAGCTCGCCCACGGCGACGAGCGCGCCGACCGCGGACTGCGCCGGGAACAACGCGAGCGCGACCGCGAGGGCGATTCGGACCCGACGGCTCGCGTCGGCGACCCACGCGAGCGCGACCGACAGGACCACGAGGACGCCGACGACGGCGGCTATCGCTCGGTGGCCGAGCGCCACCCAGCCGGCGCTCTCGGCGGGGAGCACGCCGCCGCCACAGAGGGGCCAGCCGGAACAGGCGGCCGCCGCCTCCGTGAGCGAGGTGGTGGCGCCGACGACGAGGAGGAGGTACACGCCCATCGCCGTCGCCGCGAGAACCGCGGGGAATCGGTCGGATATCGTCACTTGTACGTGGTTAGTAACGGACCCATATATGTCCCGCGCTTCGATGAATTCGCCCGGTAAAGGGGGGCTATCCCCGTCTCTATTCCCCTTCGCCGCCGTCACGAGTCGCGTCGACGGTCTCGTGCGATCCGTCGCCGTCGCCGCTGCGCGACCCGTCGCCGTTGAGTTCGCGTTCGCCGCGCCGCCTGAGGATCCGATCGACGATGTCGCCGCTGGAGAGCAGTTCGTCCTCGTAGCGCGGCTCCCGCCCCGACGCTCGCTCCACCCGACAGTCGATGTCGCGGGCCGCGAGCGCTTCGGCGATTCCCCCCTCGTCGTGATGCTGGTCGAACCCCAACACGATCACGTCCGGATCGAGCCGCTCGATGGGCACGAACACGTCTTCCGGGTCGCCGAGATGGGCGCCGTCGACGGCGTCGAGGGCGGCGACCATGTCCCGCCGCTGGCGGGCACAGAGGATCGGCTCGGGCTTGTGAGTGACGTTGGTGCGCCGGGCGACGATGACGTGCAGTTCGTCGCCGTACGTCGCCGCGTCCTCGAGGTAGTGGACGTGACCGGGGTGGAGCAGGTCGAAGGTCCCCTGCGCGACGACTCGCGTCATCGGAACCACGAGAGGAAGCCGCCGTCCTCGCGGCGCTCCTCGCTGAGTTCGCTGTCGATGTCCTCCTGCGTGAAATCGAAGAAGTGCTCGTCGGGCACCTCGACGTCGAGCACGTCGAGGGTCGTCTGGTTCCCCTCGTTGTCGAACGCCTTCCAGTCGCCCCACCCGTACGGGGCGCCGACGATGACGTGGACCTCTCCCTGTCCGAACGTGGCGAGGTCGGCCGCGCTCGGTCGGAGCGCCCCGTTCGGGTGCGAGTGGACAGACCCGACGGCGCGCATGTCGTTCGGCTTCATGTGCGTGCGCACGCTGGCGCTCGTCGGGCTGGACTCGGTTCCGGGAATGACGAGCACGTCGGTGATCACCTGCCCGTCCCGGTCGATGTCGAGCTTCCGGGCGTCGTCCGCGCGGAGGAACCCCATGTACTCGTTGGGGTGGGTCTCCTCGCTCGCCTCGAGGACGAACTCCATCGTCTCTCGGGCGATCCCGAGGAGCTCGTCCGAGCGGAACAGTCGCATACCCGAGCGAAGGCGCCGTCGCCCCATAGGGGTTCCGGACCGCGCGACCGCAGCCTCACGCCGTCGGGCCCAGACGGTATCGGAGGACGCGCCGAGAGTGGCGGAGACGCGAGAGAACAAGCTTAACACCGGCCGTTCCCCTTGCTGATACATGAGCGAGAACTCCGCCGGGGATTCCGGCACGCGGGGCGATTCGAGCCCCGAACCCGACGCCGCTGCGGCGAAGGGGGCGGCCGACGACCGGCCGATCGTCTACGACCTGGCACCCGATTGTACCCTCGAAGACGCCGAGGTCGACGCGCTGTACCACGCCGAGGTCAACGGCGTCGTCGACTACGGCGTCTTCGTCGACGTCTCGGACGCCCTCTCGGGCCTCGTCCACGAATCGAACCTCGACGGCGAGTACGCGATCGGCGACCGACTCGTCGTCCGGCTGACCGAGGTGAAAGAGAACGGCGACGTGGCGTTCGACGACGAGGACCCCGACGACTACCGCACCGAGACGGTCACCCACGAACCGACGGTCTCCCGCGTCCGCGGACTCTCCCCGGGCGACGAGGTGACCGTCGAGGGCGAGGTCGTCCAGGCGAAACAGACCGGCGGCCCGACGATATTCGCCGTCGCCGACGCCTCCGGCGTCGTCTCCTGTGCGGCCTTCGAAGAGGCCGGCGTCCGCGCGTACCCCGAGGTCGCGGTCGGCGACATGGTCCACGTCAGCGGGACGGTCGAGACCCGCGAGAACGCCCTCCAGCTGGAGGTCGGCGCGCTGCGGCGGCTCCCCGACGAGCGCGCCGCCGAGGCCCGCGAGCGGTTCGAGGCCGCGCTCGACGAGCGCGCCGCCCCCGCCGACGTCGAGCCCCTCGTCGCGTGGGAGGCGTTCGAGCCGATCCACGAGGACCTCCGCGAGCTGGCTCGGCTGCTCCGTCGGACCGTGCTCGCCGGGCGCCCGATCCGCGTCCGCCACCACGCCGACGGCGACGGAATGTGCGCGGCGATCCCGGTCCAGCTCGCACTCGAGAACTTCGTCCGCGACGTGCACGAGGACGCCGACGCGGCCCGTCACCTGTTCAAGCGGCTCCCGAGCAAGGCGCCGTACTACGAGATGGAGGACGTCACCCGCGATCTGAACTTCGCCCTAGAGGGACGCGCCCGCCACGGCCAGAAGCTGCCCTTCCTCCTGATGCTCGACAACGGGTCGACCGAGGAGGACGTCCCCGCCTACGAGAACCTCGCGCACTACGACATTCCGATCGCGGTCGTCGACCACCACCACCCCGATCCCGAGGCGGTCGAGCCGCTGCTCGACGCCCACGTCAACCCGTACCTCCACGACGAGGACTACCGGGTCACCACGGGGATGATGTGCGTCGAGCTCGCCCGGCTGATCGACCCGTCGATCACCGAGGAGCTCGAACACGTCCCCGCCGTCGCCGGGCTCTCCGACCGCTCGAAGGCGGAGGCGATGGACGACTACGTCGCGCTCGCCGAGGACGCCGGCTACGACGAGACCGACCTGCTCGACATCGGCGAGGCGCTCGACTACGCCGCTCACTGGCTGCGCTACTCCGAGGGGAAGACCCTCGTCAACGACGCGTTGAACGTCGGCTGCGAGGACGAAGAGCGTCACGAGGAGCTGGTGGAGTTCCTCTCCGAACGGGCGGAACGCGACGTCGACCGACAGATCGACGCGCTCGACGATCACGTCGAACACGAGCGACTCGCCTCCGGTGCGCACCTCTACCGGATCGACCTGGACGAGTACGCCCACCGATTCACCTACCCGGCGCCCGGGAAGACGACCGGCGAGCTGCACGACACCCGCGTTCGGGAGACGGGAGACCCCGTCATCACGATCGGCTACGGCCCGGACTTCTGCGTGCTCCGGTCCGACGGCGTCCGCCTCGACATCCCGAACATGGTGACCGAGCTGAACGAGGAACTTCCTGAGGCGGGCGTCTCCGGCGGCGGCCACCTCGTCGTCGGCTCCATCAAGTTCGTGAAGGGACGGCGGAGCGCCGTCATCGAGTCGCTCGTCGAGAAGATGGCCGAAGCGGAGATCGACGAGGCGCTTTCCTCGACCGCCGCGCTCGACGACTGAGCCCCCGCCGCTTTCCGCGCCGGTCCGTCACGCCGCGTCAGTCCGTCACGCGAACGCCACCTCCCTGCGAGCGACGACGCCGGCGGCCGCGGCTGTGACCACGAGACCGCCCACGAGCCCGAGCGGTAAGTGAACCCCGCCGCCGCGCCAGTCGGCCGCGTACGCGCGAGCGTAGAAGTCCGCGACCGCCTCGTCCTCGATTGCGAGCAACACCTCCCGGTTCTCCGTCGCCGCGCCCGCGTTCCAATTGAGGCTCCCGACGACCGCCGCGTCGTCGACGACCACGCCCTTCGCGTGGACCTTTCCGTACCGACCGCGCGGCTCCGCGACGGCGACCGAGACGGGTTCGTCCGCGAGCGCCTCGACGAGCGCGCGGTTCTCCTCCCGGTCGTACCACGCGCCCGACAGCAGCAGATGAACGTCGACGCCGCGGTCGGCGGCCCGCCTGAGCGCGCGGACGAGCTGGTTGTCCGGGCCCCCGGTCCGCGGGACGACCGCCAGCACGCGGTCGTCCGCGGTGTCGATCCGCGCGACCAGGGTATCGGCGCCGTTGCCGGGGGCCGTAAGGAGCTCGACGTCCGCCGTCGTCGGCGGAGGCGGCTCGAACCGCGTCGGGTAGCTCCCGTTCGCCGCGCCCCCCTCGTGGAACTCGGCCTCCGCGCGGAACGCCTCCCACGACCGGGCGTCGGACGCCGCGGCGTCCTCGCTGAAGAGGGCGGCGAGGTCGTCGGCGGCCGCCTCGGACGCCGCCTCGTCCGACGACCCGCCCGTCACCACGCCCCACCCGCGATTGGTCCGGCCGCCGGTGCCTGACGGCTTCCAGTTCTCCGTCAGCACGACCGCGCGGTCGTCGGCGACGGCGTACTTCGCGTGGTGGAAGCGGAACCGCTCCGGGTCGCCGTCGAGGACGCGCACCTCGCCGCCGGCTGCGACGACTCGGTCGAGGAGCCGGGCACTCCGTGCCGAAAACCCGCCGACCGGCGCTCCCTCGACGAGGACCCGCACCTCCACCCCGCGGTCGGCCGCCGCGACGAGCAGGTCGGCGACGCGTTCGGATCCCAGCGTGTAGCCGGCGAGGAACAGACGGTCTTCCGCCGCGCGAAGCGGCTTGACCGGCATCCCCGGACTGTCCGGCAGCACGAACGGTCTCACGGTCGCGTTCGTCGTGCGGGTCGGAGATCGCGGGTCGTATCCCCGAGGCCGCCACTCGCCCCACTCCGCGCGCCAGCGGTGCCCCTCGGGCGCGCGGTCGTAGTCGACGACGGCGACCGCCGTTCCATTTCGACGGAGTTCGATCCGGTCGCCGGACGCCGAGAGCGGGAAGTAGCCGTCGAGTTCGCGGAGATCCGTCGGTTCGTGACGAGCGCCCGCCGCCTCGTCGTCGAGTAGCGACGTCGTGTTCGCGGGATCCATCGAGAGCGCGACGACCCCGCTCGCGTTCGCCGGAATCGCCGCCTCGTGGTAGCCGTCCGAGAGCGACCAGTTCCCCCGTTCCGGGAGTCTGACGACGAGGTACTCGCCGCGATTTCCTGTCGCGGTCGGATTCGGGAACAGCTCGACGATCCGCGGCCGCTCCGACACGAGCGTCCGGTTCTCCGGGGGTTCAGCCGACTCCGAGACGACGCCTCCCGAGCGGGGTCCGACGACCTCCGAGCCGATCTCGGCGTCACCCACGGCCGCGACCGGCGCGGCGGTCAGCGAGGCGAGGAGCACGAGGGCGACGGCGACGATACCCGCGACCGAGACCGAGGCGCTCGCGGAACGAGACGGTTCGAACGACACGGCGTGCCTTCCCGCGTCATCCGTTAAGAAGGGTCGGGCGTTCGGGTCGCCGAGTCAGGCCGGTGCCGACGCCGCGTCGAGCGAGCGCCGGGCTTTCTCGCCCTCGGTCGAGACGAGGAACGAGTGTTCGTCGGCGTACTCGGCGACGGTTTCGAGGGCGTCGCGGGTCCCGATCTGGCGGAGCGCCCAGCCGGCCGCGGCTCGCACGTCGTCCGAGCCGTCGCCGTCGAGCACGTCCGCGAGCGGGTCGACCGCGCGGGTGTCGCCGATGAGTCCGAGCGCGCGCGCCGCGTGGGGACGCACGAGCTCCTCGGTGTCCTCGTCGACGAGCGCGTTCGCGAGGGGCTGGACCGCCTCGCTCGCGCCGATCTCGCCGAGCGCCTTGAACGTCGTCTTCTGGAGCTGCGGGTTCGAGTCCTCCGGCACGTACTCCACGAGGGTCTCCGTCGCCTCCGCGGCGGCCATCTTCCCGAGGATGCGAATCGCGAACTTATCGCGCTTCTCCGCGCGCCCGAGCAGCTCCCCGACCGACGCCTCGGTCTTCCCGCGCTTGCCCATGCGTTCGAACGCCTCCAAGCAGTGCCGCTCCATGAAGTCCGACGTCAGCGAGTCGAGCGCGAGCAGGATCATGTCGACGTTGCCGCGCGCCTCGTGCTCTTTCAGCGCCGACCACTCGACCGGGAAGTCCTTGTAGTGGCCGAGCACGTCGTAGAACCCCTGCGCGCGGAGCTGTTCGTTGGTCTCGAGATCGTCCCACTCCTCGGCGTCGTCGAGGGCCGCCTCGAGCTCGTCCGTCGCCTCGGTGAGGGCCGCGATCGTCTCGGCGTCGTCGTCCGGATCGAGGTCGGCGTCCGCGACGCCGGCTGCGACGGCGTCGAGGGCGGCGACGAGGGCGGAGACGGGGTCGTCCCCGTCCTCGCCTTCGGGCCCGTCGTCGACCGCGGCGGAGTCGTCCGCCGCGTCCGCGACCTCCACGTCCGTCTCGATAGCGTCCGCGTCCACCTCGTCGTCGACGGCGTCCGCGGCCGCCTCGACGAAGGCCGTCACCGCGGCCACGGCGTCGTCGAGGCCGGCGGCGGTCCACTGGGTCTCCTCGAGCGTCGCGCCCGCGCTCTCGATCGCGTCGATGACGTCCTCGGCGTACGGGCCGCGCGCCTCCTCGACGCCCTCGCGCAGCTCCGCGACGCGGTCCTCGAGGTCGCCGCGGGGGTCGTCCGCGTCCTCGTCGTCCTCGTCGGGTTCGGGGAGGCCGGCCTCCTCGATCTCCGCCTCGGCGTCGTCGAGGAGCGCGTCGACGTCGTCGAGGTCCGCCTCGGTCTCGGCGTCGTCGAGGAGCGCCGCGATCTCGTCGAGGTACTCGTTCAGGGACTCCTCGGTCGCTTCGTCGGGAAGCGTCGGCGCGCCGGCTACCTCGGTCGACTCGGAGTCACCTTCTTCCTCATCGTCGGCTGTAGCGTCAACTTCCTCGTCGGCTGTAGCGTCAACTTCCTCGTCGTCTGCGGCGTCGCCTTCCTCGTCGTCGGCTGTAGCGTCAACTTCCTCGTCGTCGGCTGTAGCGTCAACTTCCTCGTCGTCGGCTTGTTCGGAGGCGGAATCTGTGACGGTGGCCTCTTCCTCCGCGTCGTCAGCGGCGTCGGCCTCCTCGGAGGCGTCGGCCGGATCGTCGTCGCCGTTACTCATATACCACGAACTGCGCGCGTAGTCCATTAAGACGTTTCCCTTCGCGGGCGCTCCTGACGCGACCGCTCCGGCGCCGGGGCGACCGCCGCCGTGCCGCAGACGACCTCGCAGGGCAGCGCGAACCCAGCGGAGATCTCAATAAAACAAAAATAATTTTTCAAATTAGAAATTCTGATTAACACAATGAAAACAGTTAAGTGTCCCGCGCGCGTATGTGCAGATAGAAATGAGCACTCAGAAAGAGGCCCGTCAACGCTACGGTGACGTCCACGAGAGCGAAGCGCTCCGCGTCCCCGAAGAGAAGGCCGAGCAGCTCGTAGACGCGCTCAACACCGACCTCGCGGCGACGTACGTCCTCTACCACCAGGTGAAGAAACACCACTGGCTCGTCGAGGGCGCCGAGTTCCACGACATCCACGTCTACCTCGGCGAGGTCGCGGAGGACCTCGAGGAGGGTGCCGACGTGCTCGCCGAGCGCGCGCAGGCCCTCGGCGGCGTGCCGCTCTCGGGCGGCGCGAACTACGAGGAGCACGCGCCGGTGAGCCCGGAGGACGCCGACGCCTACGACATCCGGACGTCGCTGGGGAACGACCTGGAGATATTCGGCGACATCACCGAGATGCTCCGCGAGCACATCCAGCTCGCCAGCAACCTCGGCGACTACAACACCGAGGAACAGCTCCGCGACATCCTCGAAGACGTCGAGGAGCACGGCCACCACATCGAGCACTACCTGGAGGACGACACCCTCGTCACCCAGAGCACGCTCGAATAGACGCGCCGCGGCCGTCGCTTTCGGCTGGCGAGGCGAGTCCCGCCCGCTCGAATCTTTTCGCGTTATTTCGACCCGCCAGCAGCGGTGTCGCCGCCGTTGTGACGCTTTTAAACCACCTCCGCACTCCGGCCGATTAACCGAGCCGCTCGTCCAGAATGAGCCGCGTCTTGGTCGACTTCACCTCGTCCATCTCGCGGGCCTGCGAGATCA
Organism: Halorubrum sp.; assembly: GCF_046498025.1. Taxonomy (NCBI): domain Archaea; kingdom Methanobacteriati; phylum Methanobacteriota; class Halobacteria; order Halobacteriales; family Haloferacaceae; genus Halorubrum; species Halorubrum sp. The sequence continues at coordinate 6,463 of NZ_JAWOBM010000066.1, read as the reverse complement.
GCTCGTTGACGGCGCGCGTGTCGACGGCGTCGACCACGAGTACGACGTCGTCCTCGCCGGACACCTGCCAGACGAAGTCCACCTCGTCCCACTCGACCATCCGCTCGCCGACGGCGGCGGTGTCGACGTTCATCTCCACCGAGATCTCGATCATCGCCTTCACGTTGCCGGTGCGTGTCGTGACGGTGAACCGCTCGATGACCCCCTCCTCGGTCATGCGGTCGACGCGGTTGCGCACGGTCCCCTCCGAGGTGCCGACCCGGTCCGCGATCTCCGTGTACGGGGTTCGCGCGTCCCGGCGCAGGATCGAGAGAATCCGGCGATCGAGGTCGTCCATATCCGGACCACTCCCTCCGACGACTTACTCGTTACGAATATCGTAACGTAGCTACGAACGACGCATTTATTACCCTTTGCGCGTACGTTTCTCGTAATGTCGGACGCCTACATCGCGCTGGCCGACGGACGCGTGCTCGAAGCGCGCGCTCGTGCGTCAGGGCGCACCCGTGGCGAACTGGTGTTTACGACCGCGTACACCGGCTACGAGGAGTCGCTCACGGACCCCTCTTACGCCGAACAGATCCTCACCTTCTCGTACCCCCTGATCGGGAACTACGGCGTCCGAACCGAGCGGTTCGAGTCCGAGTCGGTCCAGCCGAACGCCGCGATCGCCCGCGAACTGACCGACGACGTCGCCGAGTGGCTCGCCGGCGAGGGCGCGCCCGCCGTCGACCACGTCGACACCCGCGAGATCGTCACGACCGTCCGCGAGGAGGGCGCGATGGCCTGCGGGATCGCCGCCGGGCCGGACGCGACCCCCGAGGACGCGATCGCGGAGATGGAGGCGTGCGAGCCGATGAGCGACCACGTCGACATCGGCGCGCAGGTGTCCGTCACCGAGCCGACCGTCCACGAGGGCGGCGGCGACGTCGACGTCGCGATGCTCGACTGCGGCGCGAAGGGGTCGATCATCTCCTCGCTCACCGAGCGCGGCGCGGACGTCCACGTCCTCCCGTACGACGCGACGCCCGAGGACGTGGCGGCCGTCGACCCCGACGTGCTCTTCGTCTCGAACGGCCCGGGCGACCCGGAGAACTTCGTCGCCGCGCACGAGGTCGTCGACGCCTTCGCCGGCGAGCTGCCGATGGCCGGCATCTGTCTCGGCCAGCAGGTGATCACGAGCGCGCTCGGCGGCTCGACGGAGAAGATGGCGTTCGGCCACCGCGGCGTCAACCAGCCCGTTCAGGACCTCCGCAGCGGCCGGGTCGTGATGACCACGCAGAACCACGGCTACACGGTCGACGACACCGGGCCGCTCGAGGTGACGCAGGTGAACGTCAACGACGACACCGTCGAGGGACTCGACAGCGAGGAGCTCGAGATCATCACTCGCCAGTACCACCCCGAGGCCAACCCCGGCCCGCACGACTCGCTCGGCTTCTTCGACGAGGTGCTGAAGCTCGCGGAGTCGACGCCGCGCGTCGCCGCCGACTGACCGGCGCCCGTCGCCCCGCCCGCGGTTCGTTCCGTTATCCCCCGCGGTTCCCTCCGCTGACCGCTCCGGAGTACCACCCGCCCGACGCCTGTCGGTTCCCGCGTCGGCCTCCCCCGTCACGCACCGCCCGCCGTCCTTCGACCCCGCGTCCGCCCGCGACCGGCGGCGTTTTGCCCCACCCCCTCACAGTACGACGTATGACCCGCGAGATCCTCCTCACGAACGACGACGGGATCGACGCCGTCGGGATCCGAGCGCTCGCCGACGCGCTCTCGCGCGAGTACGACGTGACGGTCGTCGCGCCGAAGCAGAACCAGTCCGGGGTCGGCGGCACGCGCTCGTGGTGGGAGACCACCGTGGAGTACGCCGAGACGGACGCGGGAGTCGCGGTCGAGGGCACCCCCGCCGACTGCGTCGCCGTCGCCGAGGTCGCCCTCGAACTCGACCCGGACGTCGTCGTCTCCGGCTGTAACCACGGCCCGAACATCGGCGCGCACATCCTCGGCCAGTCCGGCACGGTCGGTGCCGCGATGGAGGCGGCCTTCCTGGGTACGCCGGCGATCGCCGTCTCGCTGTACGACCGCGGGAACCTCCCGGTCCCGCCGACCCTCGAGAACGGCGACTTCTCGCTCGCGGCCGAGGCGGTGCTCGACCTGCTCGACCGCGTCGAAGCGTGGGAGGGCGACGGGCCGGTCGAGCTCCCGTTCGGCGCCGACGTGCTGAACGTCAACGCGCCGGCCGCCGACGACGAGGCCGCCGTCGACCCCACCTACCGGCTGACGGAGCCCGCGCGCGGCTTCGACGTGATCGAGTTCCGTCCGGGCGAGGAGTCGCGAGGCGAGGGATCGCGGGGCGAGGGCGGGTTCGGCGAGCGACGCGGCGAGATGGGGATGGAGCTCCGCGACCGCTTCTGGCGGGAGTTCCTTCGGGGGGACGTCGCCGACGATCCGGGGTCGGACCGGCTCGCGGCGGTCGAGGGCGAGGTGAGCGTCTCCCCGCTGTCGTCGTCGCGGTCCGTCGCCGGCGACCGCGCGGGCGACGTCGTGACCGTCGGCGCCGGGGAGGCCCTGCGACCGGACACCGACTGAGTCCGGGGCTCGCCACGAGCCCGACTGGACTCTCGTTGCCGTCGGTCCCTACCGACGCCGGCCCGGCCGCCGCCCGCCGCCGGTGAACTGGCCGGCGAGGCGTCCCAGGTACCAGACGAACAGCACTCCCAACACGAGCCCGCCGCCCAGGAGGGCGACCAGCTCCGCCGGCGTCGCATCCCACTGGAGAGCGATGAGCGGCGGCGAGACGGCCACGAGCAGGAGGAAACCGATCTTGATCTTCCGGTTCCCCTCGTCGCGCTCCTCGTCCGACATGGGTCCTACCACGCCGATCCCTCCGCCGACAGGCGGACCCGCCGAGTCGCTCCCGTGTTCATGCCCCACCCACGATGCCGCGCGACATCAAGGCGACGACCGGCGACGATCCGACACACTAAACCTCCGCGATTAATAAGCGTCTCGACCGTTTACAGGGCGCTCGGGCCCATCTCGTGCCGCTTCCGCCGTGAACGGTCTCGACCGTTTAAGTTCGTCCGCCAGGTGGGATCGGGTGCCCCTACCTGCGGACCCCTCCGACGCGGCCCCCCGCCGCGGCCGTCCCTTCGGTCCGCTTCCCCGGCGCCTCCCGACCAGCAGCCGTGCCGCCGCCGCGCCCGCGTCGGCGATCTCCCGCAGGCCGCCGTTCCGCGGCGTTTTTGAGCCGCCCCGACAACCGACGGGCATGGACGACGAACTCCGCGAGCGCGTCGAGGCGGCCGGCGAGGCCGCCGCGCTGTTCAACGCGCTCAAACACGGCAGCGACCCGGACGTGGGCGCCATCATGGGCCCACTGATGGGCGAGAACCCCGACTTCAGACCGCACGGCGACGAGATCCCCGGCGTCGTCGCGCCGGTCGTGAACCGGGTCGCGGGGATGGACGAGAGCGAGCGCCGCGAGCGGCTCGCCGAGCTCGCGCCCGACAGGCTCGCCGAGCTGGAGGCGGAGGCGGAAGAAGACGATCACGTCCTTCCCGAGCTCCCCAACGCGGAGGACGGCGAGGTCGTGATGCGCGCCGCGCCGAACCCCAACGGGCCGTGGCACGTCGGTCACGCCCGGATGCCCGCGGTGATCGGGACGTACAAGGAGCGGTACGACGGGGAGTTCATCTGCCGGTTCGACGACACCGACCCGGAGACGAAGCGGCCCGACCTCGACGCGTACGACGCCATCCTCGAAGACATCGCGTACCTCGGCTTCGAGGCCGACCGCGTCCTGAGGGCCTCCGACCGGCTCGACACCTACTACGAGCACGCGCGCGACCTGATCGACGCCGGCGGCGCGTACACCTGCTCGTGCTCCGGCGACGAGTTCTCCGCGCTCAAGAACGACGCCGAGGCGTGCCCGCACCGCGAGAAGGACGCCGAGACGGTCCACGAGGAGTTCGACGCCATGATCGACGGCGAGTACAGCGCCGGCGAGATGGTGCTCCGCGTCCGGACCGACATCGAGCACAAGAACCCGGCGCTGCGCGACTGGGTCGCCTTCCGGCTGATCGACACCCCGCACCCGCGCGAGGCGGCCGCCCACTACCGCTGTTGGCCCATGCTCGACTTCCAGTCCGGCGTCGACGACCACCTCACGGGCGTCACCCACATCATCCGCGGTATCGACCTCCAAGACTCCGCGAAGCGCCAGCGGTTCGTCTACGACTACTTCGACTGGGAGTACCCCGAGGTGCTCCACTGGGGGCACGTGCAGGTCGACGAGTACGACGTGAAACTCTCCACCTCGACGATCAAGAAGCTCATCGAGACCGGCGAGCTGACCGGCTGGGACGACCCGCGCGCGCCGACCATCCGCTCGATGCGTCGCCGCGGCATCCGGGGTAAGGCCCTCGTCGACTCGATGACCGACCTCGGGATGTCCACGTCCGACGTCGACCTCGCCATGTCGTCGGTGTACGCGAACAACCGCGACCTCGTCGACGACGACGCGAACCGGTACTTCCTCGTGCGCGACCGCGACGACGACCCCGCGGTCGACCTTCCGGTCGTCGACGGCGACGCGTCCGCGCCCGAGGCCGGCCACCCGCCGCTGCACCCCGACCACCCGGACCGCGGCGATCGGACCGTCCCTGCCGGGCGGGTCGTCGTTGAGTCCTCGGACCTCCCGAGCGAGGGCGAGCGCGTCTGGCTCAAGGGATACGGCTGCGTCCGGTACGCGGGCGACGAGCTGGCCTTCGTCGACGCCGACATCGACGTCGTCCGCGAGGGCGACGTGGACGTGGTCCACTGGGCGCCGGCCGACGAGGGGCTCGACACGCTCCTGCGGACCGTCTCGGGGGACGTCCGCGGGATCGCCGAGCCCGCGGTCGCCGACGTCGACCCCGACGGGATCGTCCAGTTCGAGCGCGTCGGGTTCGCCCGGATCGACGCGTTCGAGCCGGCCGCGACCGACGAGCCCGACGGGCCCGACGGCGACGAGGACCTGCTCGCGTACTACGCGCACCCGTAGTCGGGCGACGCGGGGCGTTCGCGGCCGGGCGGGCCCGAGGGCGTCGCCCGATCCGCTCGTCGCGGAGTTTAAACCCTCGAACGGCGAACCACGCATACGATGGCCATCGACCCCAATTTCGAGACGAACCGCGAGCGGGTCGGCGAGGAGGACGGCGTCGCCGTGTGGGGTCCCGTCGACCCGCCCGAAAAGCAGGGGATCCGCGGCACGCACGTCGCCGTCGACTTCGACATCTGTCTCGCCGACGGCGCCTGCTTAGAGGACTGCCCGGTCGACGTGTTCGAGTGGGTGGACACCCCCGGCCACTCGGAATCCGAGCGGAAGGCGAACCCGATCGACGAGGACCAGTGTATCGACTGCATGCTCTGCGTCGACGTCTGCCCGGTCGACGCGATCGACGTCGACCCCGGCCGCGAGAACCGGATCTAGACGATCGCTTTTAAATTCTGTACCGATGTCGGCGGTGTGGTGAACGCTTCTGAAGCCCCAGCCGCTCGGTTATAAGTGAATGACTGCAGAGCGACAGTGAACGCCTCCAAAGCCCCAGCCGCGAGGCGGGCGCACGCTCGCTGTGCTCCTCGGTCGCTCGTTTCACTCGCTCCCTGTGGTGCTTACATCGCCTGCGCCCGCCTCGCGGCTGCCCCTTTGAGTCCCTCCCGCCCGCTACCGCAGCCTCACACCTCCCCAGCCTCGGCGGGCGGGCCGGCACGGGCAAGAGCCGTGCCGGGCCGCCGCCTCCCTCGTGCGGTCTGCTCACGGCCTGCCGGCCGCTCGCAGGCGCACGCCGCCGCAGCGTTCATTTCTAAAACGGGTCGCTCTTCCTCAGCCGCTTATGAACCGCTCCCGCTCCGCGAGCGCGAAGTCGGTTCCGTACCGCTCGACGAGCGGTTCGTACGCGTCGCCGAGCGCGCGCATGCAGGCGGCCGTCGAGACATAGCCGAGTTCGTCGGCGACTGACTCCCACGGGTGCCCCTGCAGGACCTTCCGGACGAGAAGGCGTCGCTCGCGGTCGTCGAGCGCCGAGTCGTCCTCGATCAGCGCCGCCATCGCGAGGTCCCTGAACGCGCCTGGCGCGCTGTCGTACATCCCGGGGCCGAACGACGCCCCCACGACGGAGCGCCACTCGGTCTCGGTCAGGTCCACGGGGACCGGCGCCGGACAGGCGCGGAGCGCGCCGACGACCACGTCGGGGTCGACGTCGCGGTGGGCGTCCGAGAGCCCGTCGCGCTCGCGGTCTCGGAAGGCGACGGCGTGGCGGGAGAGCATGTCGCGGCCGACCCCGGTCGCCGGCCGAAGCATGATCGCCGAGTGCTCGCCGGACGCGTCGTTGCGCGAGGTCGAGAGGTGGACGGTCCGGTAGCCAGCCCGCCGCCAGAACCGGAGCAGGCGCGGGGTCGCGCCGTAGCCGACCGAGAAGTAGTCGAC
>NZ_JAWOBM010000061.1:0-25155 GCF_046498025.1 Halorubrum sp. | reverse complement strand
TCGAGACGCGCGGGACCGCGTACGTCGTCCTCGCCGCCGTGCGGGACGGGACGCTGTCGGCGGCCGAGGGTCGAACGGCGATCGACGCGATGATCGATCGCGGCTGGTACGTGGCCCCGGACCTGTACACGAAGATCGTCGGGAAGCTGGACTCGTTCGGGGACTGATCGCGGGCTACTCCGCGTCGGACCGCTCCGCGTTTTCCGTGTCAGGGCCCGTCTCCTCGGCGAGTTCCGCCCGCGCGAACTCCCGGATCCGTTTTTTCTCCTCCGCGCTCACGTCGGCCGCCTGCGCGCTCTCGATCTGGCCGTTCACGACCGCGTTCTGCTGTGGGCCCCACACCTCTGGCGGGTGCTCTGTTATATATTCGGCCCACCGGATCACCTGGTCGTAGCGGGGCGGTCGCCCGAGGTCGTCGTCCGCTCCGGTCGAGCCCCCATCAGGCGTTCGTGAGTCTTGTATCACGTTCGGGTCGGCGTTCAGTCGTCGCCCGGGCGGTACGCGCCCGAGCGATGCTCGATGTCGTGGATCACCACGGTCTCTCGATCGCGATCGGCGTCGGCACCTAACCGATAGTCACCGATGCGGATCTTGCCGTGCGGAACTCCCGAAAGCGGTTCGATGTATTCGGGTGGGTCCCGCCACTCGTCGGTCACGATCTCGTCGAGCTTCGAGACGAGACGCCGCTGTATCGTCCCGTCAAGATCCTCGAACGCCCGGGCGGCGGGCGGCCGAAATTCCCACGTCCAGTCGTCACTCCCCGTCATCGATCATCTCGAGGACCTCGTCGCGAGAGACGGCCTCGCTCTCGCCGTGCCGCATCGCGTGTTCCTCGGCCGCGATGCTCGCCAGCATACTGCGCGAGGCACCGGGGTGATCCGTCGCGTCTCGGATCGCGTGCCGAAGGAACTCGCTCCGAGAGGTGTATCCCTCTTCCTTCCAGACTGCGTCGATCTCCGCCAACTGGCGCTCGGTGACGCGGACGTTGATCGTCGTCGTCTCGGGATCGTCGACGTCGGTGTCGTTTGTACCCGTTCCGGACATACGCTCGTATTACGCCCGCGGTTATATAAATGCATACTCGATCGGAGACCGGAGGCGTCCTCGCTCTCGAATCCTCCGATCGCTCCGTTCAGATGCTCTTATGTGTCCCCCGTACCCACTTCCAAACATGGACGACCACTCTCACGAACCCGACCCGGACGAGCGCGTGACCGCCCCCATGCAGGAGTTCGGCAGCCGCGAGGTCGGCATCGGCGCGGCCGTGACCCTCGTCGGCCTGCTGATCGCGTACGTCATTCCCTTCCTGTTCAGCTTCTGAGCGGCGGCGCCCGTCGCTGCCGGTGGTAAGAGAGACGACGAACCGCCGAGAGCGACGCGCCTACCGCGGGTACCAGGCCAGCGGGTGGTCCGCGGTGAGCTCCAAGCTGACCGGCTCGTCGAGGTCGAACTCCTCGACGTGGTTGTGCAGGCAGTGGACCACGTCGCCGGACTCCAGTTCGACCCGGTAGACGAACGACGGGCCGACGTACTGCCGCGAGACGATGGTCCCGTCCGCCAGGTCGGGGCTCGCCGGGGTGGCTCGGAGGTCGTCGGGCCGGACGAGCACGTCGACGGGCGCGCCGTCGTAGACGGTGTCGTACCCCTCCAGCGTGACGGCGTCGAACCGGCCGATCCCGGTCTCGACTTTCCCCTCGCGGAGCTTCCCTCCGAGGAACGACGCCCGGCCGAGGAAGGAGGCGACGAACTTCGACTCGGGGCGCTCGAACACCTGCTCGGGGCGGCCGACCTGCTCGATTTTCCCCTCGTTCATGACGGCGACGCGGTCGGAGATGGAGAGCGCCTCCTCCTGGTCGTGGGTGACGGAGACGGCGGTGACGCCCGCCTCCTTCAGAATTTGACGGACCTCCTCGCGCATCTCCACGCGGAGCCGGACGTCGAGGTTCGAGAACGGCTCGTCGAGCAGGAGCACCTCGGGCTCGGGCGCCAGCGACCGGGCGAGCGCGACGCGCTGCTTCTGCCCGCCGGAGAGCTGGTCGGGGGTCTTCTCGCCGTGTTCGGGCATGTCGACGAGGTCGAGCAGCTCGTCGACGCGGGCCGCGGTCGCCGCGTCGTCGGCGTCGGAGAGCCCGAAGGCGATGTTCTCGCGGACGGTGAGGTGCGGGAACAGCGCGAAGTTCTGGAAGACGATGCCGACGTCGCGCTGCTCGGGCGCGACGAACCCGCCGTCGCCGGCGACGGTCTCGCCCCCGAGACGGATCTCGCCCTCGGTCGGTTCCTCTAGCCCGGCGATGGTCCGGAGCGTCGTCGTTTTCCCGCAGCCCGACGGACCGAGGAAGGTGAGGAGCTCGCCGGGCTCGACGTCGAGCGAGACGCCGTCGACGGCGGTCTCCGGACCGAACTCCTTGGTCACGTCCGACAGCGACAACACCGGGTCGGGAGACGGGTCCGCGGGAGACCCGGTCTCCGTCCCGCTCGACCGCCTCGTGCCGACTGATTGCGTCTGAGCCATCGATGAGTCGGGCGCCGATGTGACCGGCGTCCCGTGATTGCCCCTACATATTTTAGGAACACCTAAAAGCGTATCGCTCGCTGTCGCTCGCCGAAAATCGGGGGAGAAAGGCGGTTCGGCGAGCCGTCAGGCCAGCTCGCGCTCGATCACGCCGCGGAGCTCCCGGATCGCGGCCGCGTCGAGCGCCGCCGATTCCCCGCCGACCGACAGCGAGAGCGTCCCGTCCGTCGTCACGTCGCCCAGCCGGAACACGGGGAGCTCGCCGGCGGCGTCGGCGACCGCCTCGGGATCGGTCGTCTGGACGACGAGGCGACCGGGCGTCTCGTCGAAGGCCGCGAGGCGGTCGGGGAGCGTCACGTCGGCGCCGGCCGCGTCGGTCACCAGCTCGGCGAGCGCGACCGCGAGCCCGCCGTCGCTCACGTCGTGGGTCGCCAGCGTCGACTCGTGGCGCGCGACCGCCGCGAGCGACGCGACGAGGTCGCCGAAGTCGACGGAGTCGGCGTCGGAGTCGGCGTCCGGCAGGTCCGGGAACCGGTCGCTCCCGCCCGCCTGCGCGAGGTACTCGGAGCCGCCGAGCGCGTCGCCGCCGGCACCGACCGCCAGGAGTTCGGAGTCGGCCGCGCGGTCCGCGTCGAGGGCGGCCGGCGGGGCGTCGTACCCGCGCTTCGTCCCGATCAGCGCGAGCGTCGGCGTCGGCGGGATCGGCCCCTCGACGCTGTCGTTGTACAGCGAGACGTTGCCGCCGACCACGGGGGCGTCGAGCGCGGCGCAGGCGTCGGCGAGCCCGTCGACGATTCCCTTAAATCCGCCGTACACGTCCGGCTTCTCCGGGTTACCGCCGTTGAGACAGTCGACCGCGGCGAGCGGGACGGCGCCCTTCGCGGCGAGGTTTGTCGCGTTCTCCAGGGCCACCGCGCGGGCGCCCTCGTACGGGGCGGTCGCGGTCCAGTTCGGGTTCGCGCCCGAGGAGAGCGCCAGGCCGACGCCCTGCTCGTCGGCGTCGAGCGCGGCGGAGTCGGTCTCCGCGGTCTCCCGGATCGCCATGACGGCCGCGTCGTCGCCGGGCTTCACGGCGGTGCGGGCGCCGACCTCGTGGTCGTACTGGCGGTACACCCAGCGCTTGCTCGCGGTCGACGGGGCCGAGACGACCGCCTCGAGCGCGTCGCCGAGGGCGGGCTCGGGGTCGGGGAGGTCGCGGTCGGGCTGCGTCGGGGGCTCGCTCGTGAGGTCGTTCATCGGCGCCCCGTCGGCGAGGTACTCGGCGTCGACGTCGACGACGACCTCGGGCTCCGCGTCGTCGGACTCGGCGTCGTCGCCCTCCGCGCCGTCTCCGCCGCCGCCCGCGAACTCGCAGACGTAGTTCCCGTCGGTCACCTCGCCGATGACCGAGCAGCCGAGGTCGAACCGGTCGGCGAGCGCCGCGACCCGGTCGACGTCTTCGGGGGCGACCTCGTAGCACATCCGTTCCTGGCTCTCGGCGAGGAGGATCTCGGTCGCGTTCATGTTCGGCTCGCGCTGATGGACGCGGTCGAGGTCGATGCGGGCGCCGAGCCCGCCCTTCGCGACGAGCTCGGAGGAGGCGCCGCCGAGCCCGGCCGCGCCGAGGTCGCGAGCGGACAGCACGAGGCCCTCGTCGACGAGCGCCTCGTTGCACTCGATCAGCCGCTTCTCGGCGTAGGGGTCGCCGACCTGCACCGCGGGACGGTCCTCCGTCTCGGCGTCCTCCGCGAGGTCCTCGCTCGCGAAGGAGGCGCCGCCGAGCCCGTCGCGGCCGGTGCCGTTCCCGACGAGGACGAGCGCGTTCCCGGGCTCCTGAGCGGTCGCCGTCACGAGCCGGTCCTCGTTCGTGAGCCCGACGCAGGCGACGTTGACGAGGGGGTTCCCCTCGTAGCCGCCGTGGAAGGCGACGCTGCCGCCGACCGTGGGGACGCCGATGCAGTTGCCGTAGTGGGAGATGCCCTCGACGACGCCCTCGAAGAGGTACCGCGAGCGCTCGCGGGCGAAGCCGCCGAAGTACAGCGAGTCGAGCAGGGCGATCGGGTACGCGCCCATCGACATGGTGTCGCGGACGATGCCGCCGACGCCCGTGGCGGCCCCGTCGAACGGGTCGACGAAGGAGGGATGGTTGTGGCTCTCGACGCCGAAGGTGACGTACTGGTCGCCGTAGTCGTCGGCGTCGCGGTCGGCCGCGGGCAGGTCAGCGACGTCGGGCTCGGGCAGCGCGAGGACGGCCGCGTCGTCGCCGGGGCCGACGACGACCTGATCGCCCTCGCTCTCGAACGCCGACAGCAGGGGGCGCGAGGAGCGGTACGCGCAGTGCTCGCTCCAGAGGTTCTCGAACAGCGCGGCCTCGGCCGTCGTCGGCTCCCGGCCGAGCTCGGCGACCACGAGCTCGCGGTCCGGTTCGGGCAGACTCATTCACTTACGTGGTTATCGAGCCCGTTCTAATGCTTTTCTATGTGCACGTTCGTGGGGTGCGACCGCGATAGGTGGAGAGCAGGGGCGACGTGATCGCTCATCGAGACGTGATCGCTCATCGAGCCGACCGGCGTGCGCCCCCCACGCGGCCGTTTTTAAACGGCCGCGAGGAGAGCGCGCGAGGGAGTCGCTCGCCAGAGGCGAGCGACAGGGCCTGGGAGGCGTGAGGTGTCGTCCGCTGCGGGGCGTTGGAGGTGGTCACCGCCGGTCCGGTATCAGCGAGTTACGAGCGAGCGGCCGGAACGCGTGAAGGGCGCGCCGCGCCAGCGACGACTGACAGCGAAAGACTCCGAAACCGGCGACGGCGACGACGCGGTGTCGGACGCGAACCGACCCGCGATTTGCTTATAAGGCGACGAGCGAGACGCCGTAGATCACGGTCGCGCCGAGGACGCCGGCGGCGAGCGACTTCGCGTTCAGCCGGACCGCGCGTTTCCGGTCGGCCGCCAGCGCCGCCTCGTCGAGGATCCGATTGGTCCCGTCGCCGACGTCGAAGACGCCGATGCCCGCGAAGCCGACGCAGAACCGCTCGCGGTACTGGAAGTACCCCATCGCGGCGCCGTACAGCGGGAACGTGGCGGTGAGCAGCGTCCAGCGTGGCCACCCGACGGCGACGACGGCGGCGACGAGGCCGACCGCGAGCAGGAGGGAGACGGCCCCGAGGAGGAGTCGCCGTCGCTGCTGAGCCGGTCCGATGTTGCACACGCCCGGTTGGTACTCCATACGGGTCCGTGGGCGCGCGGCGACGAAAACACACCGGATCCGCGCCGCCGGGGTGCCGAGCGTCCGGGGACCGCCCCGTCCGCGGCGTCGGCGACCGCGCGACCGGGCGACCGGGACGGCCCATTTATTACTAAACGGATGAAACGAGGGTGTAAGAGAAGCCACGATGGTCGAGTCACGTCGGAGACGGGAGATACGCCGCTACGAGACGATTCTCGAGTCGCTCGACGACGCCGTCTACGCCGTGCGTCCCGACGGGACCATCGCGTACGTCAACGAGCGCTACGCCGAGATGAAGGGCGCGAGCCGAGAGGAGCTGATCGGAACGGAAATCTACGACTGGGTCACGGAGGAGACCGCGGAGAAGGCCAGACGGGTCCGCCGCGAGATGGCGGCCGGAGAGCGGGAGGCCGGCACCGTCGAGTACGAGTTCCTCACCGCGGACGGCGACCGGTTCCCGGTGGAGATGCGGTTCAACCGGTTCGCCGGCGAGGAGGGGGTGTCCGACCTCGACCGCGTCGGTGTCATCCGAGACGTTCGCGAGCGGAAGCAGCGAGAGGAGACGCTCCGCCGGAAGAACGAGCGGCTGGAGGAGTTCGCGAGCATCGTCTCGCACGACCTCCGAAACCCCCTCAGCGTCGCCGAGGGGCGACTGGAACTCGCCCGCGAGGAGTGCGACTCCGAACACCTCGACGCGGTCGCCGACGCCCACGAGCGCATGAGCTCCCTCATCGACGACCTCCTCACGCTCGCCCGCGACGGCGAGGGCGTCGACGGGGCGGAACGGGTCCCGCTCCGCGACCTCGCCGAGGCCTGCTGGCGCGGGGTCGAGACCGCCGACGCGACGCTGCGGGTCGACACGGACCGCGCCGTCCGCGCCGACCGGAGCCGGCTCAGACAGGTGTTCGAGAACCTGGTGCGCAACAGCGTGGAACACAGTTCCACGGGCAGCCGGGCGGAGCCCGGCGACGCGATCGAGCACGGCGGCGAGGACGTCGCGGTCACCGTCGGCGACCTCGAAGACGGCTTCTACGTCGCCGACGACGGCCCGGGGATCCCGGAGGGCGACCGCGAGGCGGTGTTCGAGCCGGGATTCACCACGGCGGACGGCGGGACCGGCTTCGGACTGGAGATCGTCGAGGCCGTCGCGGCGGCCCACGGGTGGGAGGTGCGCGTCACCGACGGCGCCGACGGGGGCGCCCGCTTCGAGTTCACCGGCGTCGACGCGCTCGACTGAGCGGGGCTCGAACGGCTGGCGACGCGCTCGGCTGAGCGGGGTCCGGACCGCCGGCGACGCGCTCGACGGAATTTCCGCGGAGGCAACCCTCAAAAGGCCTCCCACCGACGGGACGGTGTGAACCGGATCCAGCTCGGCAACACCGTGTTCGAGGGCGAGAACGACGTCTACGTGCTCGACGGCGAGACGACCGCGCTGGTCGACACCGGCGTCGCGCTCCCGGACGTCCGCGCCGACTTGGAGGCGGGGCTCGCCGAGCGCGACATCGCGTTCGCCGACGTCGACGCGATCGCCCTGACTCATTGGCACCCCGACCACGCGGGGCTGGCCGGGGAGATCCAGGCCGCCGGCGGCGCCGACGTGTTCGTCCACGAGGCGGACGCGCCCCTCGTCGACGGGACGGAGACCCCGCTCACGGCCGACCCCGTCCTCCAGCGCGAGACGTTCGAGCGGTGGGGACTCCCCGAGGCCGACCAGAAGCGGCTGCGCGACTTCTTCGACGCGGTGAGCGCCGACCTGAGCGGGCCGCCCGCGGACGTGACGACGATAGCCGACGGCGACGTGATCGACGTCGGCGGCGTCGCGCTGGAGGCCGTCCACCTCCCGGGCCACACCGCCGGCCTCACCGGGTTCGCGTTCGACCCGCGCGAGGTCCCGGACCACGAGCCAGTCGGGCGGGAGGGGCGCGACCCGGGGCGGACGGCGAGCCGGCCTCCTAGCGACGGGTCGGGCGCCCCCGCGGAGCTGTTCTCCGGCGACGCGCTCCTCCCGAGGTACACCCCGAACGTCGGCGGGGCGGACGTCCGGGTCGACGCGCCGCTCGCGGCGTACGCCCGGAGCCTCGCGCGGATCGTCGAGCGCGACTTCGACGCGGCGCACCCGGGCCACCGGGAGCGGATCGACGACCCGAGCCGGCGGGCCGCGACGATCCTCGACCACCACCGCCACCGGACGCGGCGCGTCCTCGAGGTCCTCGCCGACGGCGGGCCGGCGACGGCCTGGGAGGTGTCGGCCGAGCTGTTCGGCGACCTGGTCGACATCCACGTGCTCCACGGGCCGGGCGAGGCGTTCGCGCACCTCGACCACCTCGCCGACGCGGGGGTCGTCGAGCGCGACGGCGTCGACTACCGCCTCGTCGATCCGGACCCCGACGTCGACGCGCTGTTCCCGGCGACGCCGCTCGACGACGCCGTCGACGGGTCGTCGGACTGAGGACTCCGACCGCGCTGCGGGCCGCTGCGCCGGCTCCGCCGCCCTCGCCGTAAGCTATTCCTGCGGGACGGCGTATCCACGGACGTGAAACGGGACACCCTCGCGGCGGTCCTCCTCGCCCTCCTCGCGGTCGTCGCCCTCGGCGTCGCGGCCGCGACCCTCGACTCCGCCGTGAGCCTCGGCGGCGGCGGGTTCGGCGGCGCCGGCGAGGAGGGCGGACCGAGCGGCGAGGGCGGCGACGTCGGGCTGACGCCCTCCCCGAGCGGCGGCGGGACCGTCTCCCTTCCCCCCGCGTGCTACGAGTTCCTCCGGGAGCCGCCCGCGCTGGTGGCGTTCGCCGCGGCCCTCCTCGCGCTCGCGTGGGTCATCTACCGAGACACGAACTCGGTGCTCGCGACGGGCGTCGTGGTCGGGGCGATGGGCTCCCCGGTCGCCGTGCTGGGGTGGGCGCTCTCGACCTGCCGGCCGGCCGACGGCGAGATCGAGTTCTCGCTCGGCGCCACCGGCGTCGACGAGGGGGGCTTCCTTCCGGAGGGCGGCGGGGGAGCCGGCCTCGGCGGCGGCGAAGGAGCCGCCTCGACGCCGGAGCTCCTGTTCGCGCTGGTCGTGGTCGTAGCGCTCGTCGCGAGCGTCGCCGTCCTCCTCGGCGCCGGCGGCGACGACGAGCCCGAGGCCGGCGAGGCCGCGGCCGGAAGCGACGACGAGCCGGACGAACCCGACCTCCGCGCGGTCGGGCGGACCGCGGGCGCGGCGGCCGACCGGATCGAGCGGTCCGACGCCGACAACGGGGTGTACCGCGCGTGGCGCGACATGACCGAGGCTCTCGACGTGGACCGGCCCGCCTCGTCGACGCCCGCCGAGTTCGCGGCGGCGGCCGTCGACGCCGGCGTCGACGAGGGGCCGGTCGCGGACCTCACCGCCGTCTTCGAGCGAGTGCGCTACGGCGGCGAGGAGGCGACGGCGGAGCGGGAGCGCCGGGCCGCGGAGGCCCTCCGCCGGATCGAGGAGCGCCACGGGGGTGCGGAGTAGTGGTCCGGCCCCTCGTCGCCCTCGGCGTGGCGGCGGTCGCGGTGGGCTTCGTCGCCGCCGTCGACCGCGGGGTCGCGGCCGCGCTGGACCCCTCGACGACCGTCGTCACGCTGATCGGGGCGCTCGGCGTGGCGCAGGGACTGAGGTACGCGAACGCCCGTCGGAAGCGGCGGCGCGAGGCGGCTGCCCCCGGCGACCCCGAGCGACGGGCGCCGGCGTCGGTGCCCGGCGCCGACCTCGACGAGCGCATCGAGCGGGCGACCGGCCCCCCGTACGGTGGCCACCGCGCGCGCCGGCAGGTCCGCGAACGGGTCCGGGAACTCGCGGTCGCGGCCGTCGTCCGCGGCCGGAACGTGTCGGACGAGACCGCCGATCGCCTGGTCGAGACCGGTGACTGGACGACCGACGCGACCGCCGCCGCGTTCCTCGCGCGGCGCTCGTCGTACCCGGTCCGGGTCCGGCTCCGGGCGGTGGTCTCGGGGCGCGCGCGCTACGAGTTCGGCCTCCGGGCCGCCGTCGACGCGATCGACCGGTTGGACGAGGGGGAGTCGGAGGCCGGGAGATGAGCGAGACCCGCGATTCGGCGCCCAACGCGGGGTCCGCGGAGGGAGGGGACGCCGCGACGACCGGGCGCCGGGTCCGCCGCGAGGTCGCGACGGGGCGCTGGGACGGGGTCCGCGGGGCGGCGCTCGCCCTCGTCGGCGTCGGGATCGTGGCCCGGCGGCCGGGCCTCGTGCTCCTCGGCGCGGTCGGGGTCGGCTACGTCCTCTACGCCGGCGTCGGCGAGGCGCCGGCGGCGACGCTCGACGTGACCCGGACCGCGAGCGACGCGACGCCGGAGCCGGGCGACGAGGTGACCGTCACGGTTCGAGCGCGCAACGTCGGAGACGCGCCCCTCGCCGACCTCCGGCTCGTGGACGGCGTCCCGCCGGGGCTAGAGGTCGTCGACGGCCCCGCTCGCGTCGCGACTGCACTCCGCCCGGACGCGGCGGTCGCGTTCGAGTACGCGGTGCGCGCGAGCCGCGGCGAGCACGAGTGGGAGGCCGTGACGGCGATCACGCGGAACCCCTCGGGGTCGCGCGAGCGGACGACCGCGGTCGAGCCGGTCGACCCCGCGCGGATCGTCTGCACCCCGGACCTGGCCGCCGGCGGCGACCTGCCCCTCCGCGGACTGACGACGCGGTACCACGGCCGGATGCCCACCGACGTGGGCGGGGCGGGCGTGGAGTTCCACGCCACCCGCGAGTACCGCCGCGGCGACCCCCTCAAGCGGGTCGACTGGAACCGCCGGGCGCGGACGGGCGAACTGGCGACCGTGGAGCTCCGCGAGGAGCGCGCCGCGACCGTCGTGCTCCTGATCGACGCGCGGGACGCGGCGTACGCCGCGTCCGAGCCGGCGGCGGAGACCGCGGTCGAGGCGAGCGTCGGCGCCGCCGGGCAGGCGTTCCGCGCGCTCCTCGACGGCGGCGACCGCGTCGGGATCGCGGCGGTCAGTCCCGTGGACTGCTGGCTCGCTCCGGGCGCCGGCACGGCCCACGCCGCTCGCGGCCGCGATATGTTGGCGACCGACCCCGCGCTGGCGCCGACGCCGAGCGGCGAGCGGTTCTACCGGTCGCTCTGGCTCCGCCGGTTCCGGCGGCAGCTCCCGGCCGACGCGCAGGTGCTCTTTTTCACCCCCCTGATCGAGGACGCGGCCGCCTCGCTCGCGCGCCGGATCGACGCGCACGGCCACCTCGTCACCGTGCTCTCGCCGGACGTCACGGCGAGCGGGACCACCGGCGAGCGGCTCGTCGGACTCGAGCGACGCAAGCGGCTCCGTGACCTCCGGTCGGTCGGGATTCGCGCGATCGAGTGGGGCGAGGAGTCGTTCCCCGTCGCGGTCGCGCGGGCGACGAGCAGGTGGTCGCCGTGAGCGCCGAGCGAGCGAAGAGCGGCGACGGAGCGGGTGCGGACGTCCCGGCGGACGACGCAGGGGCGAGCGATCCCGTCGACCGGCCCGAGCGCGACGCGCGTCCCCCCGCGCTCGCCGTCGTCGTGAGCCTCGTCGCGGCCGCGATCGCGAGCCTCACCGCCTTCCTCGCCGCGCCGCTCGGGGGCGCCCTCCTCGTCGTCGCGACGGTCGCCTTCGTCGCCGGGTCGGTCCGCCGGTCTCACCGGTTCCTCGCGCGGGGCGCGGGGCTCGGCGTCCTCGGGCTCGCCGTCGCGGGGTACCGCGGCGGGGGCGTCGAGCCGCTGCTCGTCGCCGGAGTCGCCCTCGCGGTCGCGTGGGACGCCGCGGACCACGGGCTCTCCGTCGGCGAACAGGTCGGGCGGGAGGCCCGGACCCGCCGGAACGTGGCCGTCCACGCGGGGGCGACCCTGCTCGCGGGGGCGCTCTCGGTCGGGGTCGTCTACGGGGTGTACCTCGCCGCCGCGGGGTCACAGCCGGTTGCGGCCCTGGCGCTGCTCCTGTTCGGCGCGGTGGTGCTGGCGTCGGCGCTCCGGTGATTCGGTGCCGGCCTCGTCCACGGCCGCACCGGTCGCCGTCGCCCGCGTTCCGACCCGTTTATAATCGCCGGGCGGCCCCGTGAGGGTATGACCGACGACGAGCGACGGAGCGAGCTCATCGCCGCGCTGCGGGCGGCCGACGCCGTCCGGTTCGGGGAGTTCGAGCTCTCGCACGGCGGCACCAGCGACTACTACGTCGACAAGTACCTGTTCGAGACCGACCCGGACGCGCTGACGCTCGTGAGCGAGGCGTTCGCGGCCCGGCTCGCCGACGCGGACGCGAAGCTCGCAGGGGTCGCGCTCGGCGCGGTTCCCCTCGTGGCCGTGACGGCCGCCGAGATGGGACGCCCGTACGTCATCGCGCGCAAGCAGACGAAGGAGTACGGCACCGGCAACCGCATCGAGGGGCGACTCGACGAGGGCGAGGAGGTCGTCGTGTTGGAGGACATCGCCACGACCGGGCAGTCGGCCGTCGACGCCGTCGAGGCGCTGCGCGACGCGGGCGCGACGGTGAACCGCGTGCTCGTCGTCGTCGACCGCGAGGAGGGGGCCGCCGAGCTGCTCGCGGACCACGACGTGGAGCTGGAGTCGCTGCTGACGGCGACGGAGCTGCTGGCAGAGCGGGACGCGGAGTAGGCGGGCGGGCTCGATCGGTTTTTATCCGGGCGTCAGGCCTCGGCCGCGTCCACCGTCGGCACCGCGACCCGGTCGAGCGCGTCGGCGATCACGTCGCGCTTGTCGACGTCGTTGACGGCGGCGTCCGGGGTGAGCACCAGCCGGTGCGCGAGCGTCGGCTCCGCGACGCGCTTCACGTCGTCCGGGGTGACGAACGCGCGGTCGGCGACGACCGCCGCGGCGCGAGCGGTCTCGAACAGCCGCTGGGTGCCGCGGGGCGAGACGCCGACGTCGACGCGGCGGTCCTCGCGGGTCGCGCGGACGAGCGCGGCCATGTACCCGAGCAGGTCGTCGTCGACGCGGACCGTCTCGGGCACCTCGCGCAGCGCCGAGACGGCGTCGGCGTCAAGCACGCGGTCGACCGTCGGCGCCTGCTCGACGCGGCCAGCGCGCCGCCGGAGCAGCTCGACCTCGCCGTCGTCGTCGGGGTAGCCGATCGAGGTCTTGACCGTGAACCGGTCGAGCTGCGCCTCGGGCAGGGGGAACGCGCCCTCGCTCTCGACGGGGTTCTGCGTCGCGATGACGTAGAACGGCTCCGGGAGGGCGTGCGTCTCGCCGTCGACGGTCACCTGTCCCTCCTCCATCGCCTCCAGCAGCGCGGCCTGCGTCTTCGGCGGCGCGCGGTTGATCTCGTCCGCGAGCACGACGTTGGCGAAGATCGGGCCGGGCGAGAACGCGAAGGAGCCGTCGCGCTCGTCGAACACGTTCGTCCCGGTGACGTCGGCCGGGAGGAGGTCGGGCGTGAACTGCACCCGGGAGAACTCTAAGCCGAGCGCGGTCGCGAACGAGCGCGCCGAGAGGGTCTTGCCGGTGCCGGGCACGTCCTCCAGGAGGACGTGGCCGCGGGCGAGGATGCCGAGCGTGACGCGGTCGAGGAACTCGCGGTCGGCGACGACCGCCCTGCCGACCTCGTCGACGACGCGCGAGCAGGCCGCGGCCGCTTCGGGGACGTCCATACCGGGCGCACGGGAGCCGCCCCGAAAAGCGTTGCCGGCGGGGGTCGCCTCGGTGGCGGTCCGGTAGTGGTCGCCTCGGTGGCGGTCCGGCAGTGGTCGCCTCGGTGGCGGTCCGGTAGCGGTCGCCTCGGTGGCGGTCCAGGGGCGGTCGTCCCGTCGACGTCGGCGGCTCGCCGGCGACGATCGAAACGCATAACAGCGGAACCGGCCAACCCCAGAGTGAGCCGAGGTAGCCTAGCCTGGCCAAGGCGGTAGATTCGAAATCTACTGTCCATTCGGACACCGGAGTTCAAATCTCCGCCTCGGCGCTTCTCTCGAACGCCGTCCCGGTAGCGACGCGGCGGCCGGGCGGCGAGCGACGCGAAGATCCGTCCGACGGGACGAGTCGTCACGCCGCGGCCGGCGAAAAAGCCATACGTCGCCCACGCGACCGACTCGTATGCCAGACGAGACGCTGTACGACCGCCTCGGCGGCGAGCAGGCGGTCGGCGCGGTCGTCGACGAGTTCTACGATCGGGTGCTGGCCGACGAGCGGGTGGCACACCACTTCGACGACGTGGACATGGTCAACCAGCGCTCCCACCAGACGGCGTTCCTGAGCGCGGTCGCCGGCGGCCCGATGCGGTACGAGGGCGACGACATGGCGACCGCCCACGAGGGATTGGGGGTCACCGACGCGGAGTTCGACGCGATCGCGGGCCACCTCGACGGGGCGCTGCGCGAGTTCGACGTCGCCGACGCGGACCGCGAGGCGGTGATGGAGGCGGTGGAGGGGTACCGCGACGACATCGTCGAGGCGTGATCGAACCCCGCGTCGAAGCGACGCGAACGACCCCCTACAGCTCGCCGCCGAGCGACTCCTGCTCGGAGGCGGGGTCGCCGCGCAGCCGACGCCGCCGCTTGTCGTAGGCCGCCTCCAGCTTCGCGTTCGTCGCCCGCGAGACGAGGTAGCAGTCGACCTCGTCGCCGTCGCGGGGATGCGCGCTCGCGACCCAGACGTGTCCGTCCCCGGTCGAGAGGTCGGCCGCCCAGCGCTCCGCGGCCGCGCGGCTCTCGAAGGCGTGGCGGGAGCCGTCCTCGAACACGAGCCGCCCCACCTTCGCGTTGCGCTTGCGCGCCGAGGGCTTCACCGCGACGACGACGCTCACGGGTGACGTTGGGGGGTCGTCGGTTAAAAACCTCGTCAGACGCGCCCGTTCGGGGTCAGGGAACAGCGAACCGCAAGAAACCAGACCCCCGGTTTCGTACCCGAATACATGAGCGACTCGGAGTGGTACGAGGACGCGATGATCTACTCGTTGGACGTGAAGACGTTCAAGGACAGCGACGGGGACGGATGGGGGGACTTCCGCGGAGCGACCGAGCGGCTCGACTACCTCGACGAGCTCGGGGTCGACGCGCTCTGGATCCGCCCCTTCTACCCGAGTCCGCTCCGTGACAACGGCTACGACGTCGCCGACTACTACGACGTCGACGACCGCCTCGGGAGCCTCGGGGACTTCCGCGAATTCGCCGACCGGGCACACGGGTACGGGATCCGCGTGATCACGGACCTCGTGTTCAATCACACCTCGAACGAACACGAGTGGTTCCGGCGGGCGCGCGAGGACCCCGACTCGGAGTACCACGACTACTACCTGTGGACGAGCCACCTGGCGGACGCCCACCACCGCGGCAACATCTTTCCCGAGTACGAAGACGGCGTCTGGTCGTACGACGAGGTCGCCGGCAAACACTACTTCCACCAGTTCTACGGCCACCAGCCCGATCTCAACGTCGCGAATCCGGCGGTCCGCGAGGAGCTGTACGACGTGCTCCGGTTCTGGCTCGACCAGGGCGCGGACGGGTTCCGGATCGACGCCGCCCACCCGATGCTGCTGCCGAAGGGCCACAACGCGACGACCCTCCAGGAGAGCGGCCTCGGCGAGCCCATCGATCTGTTCAAAGAGATGCGGCGGGTCGTCGAGGCGGAGCAGTCGGACGCGGTGCTGTTGGCCGAGGCCGACGACGAGCCGGAACACCTCGACTACTACTTCGGCGACGGCGAGGCGTTCCACCTCCAGTTCAACTTCGTGATGAACGCGCACCTCACGTACGCGGTCGGCGTGAAGGACACGTGGCCGCTGCAGCGCGCCGAGGAGATGCTGCCGGACACCGCCGGCGTCGGCGGGTGGGTGAACTTCCTGCGGAACCACGACGAGTGGAACCTGCTGAAGCTCCCCCAGGAGGCGTTCGAGCACGCCCGCGGCTACTTCGGCGACGACGCCGGCGACTCGTGGATCTTCGGGCGCGGTCACCGGCTCCGACTCGCCGACCTGTACGGCGGCGACCGCGACCGGATCGCCGTCGCTCACAGCCTGTTGTTCGCGCTCCCCGGCTCCGTCGCGCTCCAGTCGGGCGACGAGATCGGGACGGGTGCCGACCTCTCGCTCCCCGAGCGCGAGTCCGTCCGCACGCCGATGCAGTGGGACGACACGCCGAACGGCGGCTTCTCGACCGCCGATCCCGAGGACTGCTACAACCCGGTGATCGACGAGGGCGCGTTCGCGTACGACCGCGTGAACGTCGCCGCCCAGCGCGACGACCCCGACTCGCTGCTCTCGCGGGTCGAAGCGCTCGTCGCGGCCCGCGACGCCTGTCCCGAGATCGCCCGCGGCGACTACCGCGCGCTCTATACCGATCACAAGGAAACGCGCGTCCACCGGTTCGACCACGAGACGGACGGCAAGGCGGACGCAGACGAAACCGTCCTCCTCTGCGCGCACAACCTCGCCGACGAGTATCGCGAGGAGATCGTCGGCTTCGACGTCGATCCGGAGACGGTCGACCACGTCGTCGGCGACGGGGACTACCACGTCGCCGACGGGGGCGTGACCTTCCGACTCGACGCGTGCGACTACGTGTGGATCCGCGGCGAGAAGCGGTGAACGGCGGCGCGCCGAACGGAGACGGGCCACCCCGCCGTCGTCAGTCGTCCGCGAGCGAGGCCGCGTCCGGCGCCGCCCCCTCCTCGGCGGCGGCCGACAGCAGTCGGTCGAGTCCGTCGACCATGGCGACGACGCTGGCGCGGGTGATGTCGGCGTCCGTCGAGGAGACCGAGACCGAGCGGTCGCCGCGCGAGAGATCGACCTCGACCGTGACGACCGCGTCGGTGCCGCCCGTGATCGCGTCCACGTGGTAGGAGTCGAGATCGAAGGACACGCCGCCGGGGCCCTCGCTCTCGTCCCCGTCGGTCCCGCCGTCGTCCGCCAGCGCGGCGCGCACGGCTTCGAGGCCGGCGTCGACGGGGCCGGCGCCCGTGCCGGAGGCGACGCGCTCCTCGTCGCCGACGCGGAGCCGCACCGACGCCGTCGGGAGGTTTCCGCCGGAAGTCGCCGAGAGGTCGACGAGCTCGACCCGGCGGTCGCGCTCGCGGCCCTGCACGTCCTCGGTGATCGCGAGCAGGTCGGCGTCGGTGACGCGCTTGCCGCGGTCGCCGAGCTCCTTCACGCGGCTCACGACCGCGCTCAGCTCGTCGGCGTCGACGGCGACGTCGTGCTCGGCGAGCGCGGCCTTGACGCCGGCGCGCCCGGCGTGTTTGCCGAGGACGAGCCGCCGCTCGCGGCCCACCGTCTCGGGCGGGTACGGCTCGTACATCGTCCCGTCCTTGAGCGTGCCGTCGGTGTGGATGCCGGACTCGTGGGCGAAGGCGTTGGCGCCGCAGACCGCCTTGTTCGGCGGCAGCGCGACGCCCGTGACCTCGCTCACGACCCGACACAGCCGGTAGAGCCGCGCCAACTCCACCGTGTCGACGTCGTACGACCGGGCGAGCGCGACGGCGACCTCCTCCAAGGCGACGTTGCCGGCGCGCTCGCCGACGCCCATCACGGTGCCGTGGACGGTGTCGGCGCCCGCCTTCAACCCGGCGTGGACGTTCGCCACGCCGAAGCCGAGGTCGTCGTGGGTGTGGAGGCTCGTCGGCCCGAGGTCGACGAGCCGGGAGACGACCTCGGCGGTGCGCTCGGGGTCGGCCGCGCCGACGGTGTCGCAGTAGCAGATCCGGTCGGCGCCCGCGTCGAGGCCGGCGCCGAGCAGGCGTTCGAGGTAATCGAGGTCGGCGCGGGAGCCGTCCTCGCCGAGCACCTCGACCCACAGCCCGTGGTCCGCGGCGTACTCGACGAGTTCGACCGTCGTGTCGACCACCTCGTCGCGGGTCGAGCCGACCTTCGTCTCGACGTGCTTGTCCGAGGCGGGGACGACGAGGTTAATCCCGTCGACGCCGCAGTCGAGCGCGTGGTCGACGTCTCGCTTCACGCCGCGGGCGAAGCTCGTCACGGTCGCGTCGAGCCCCGCGCCCGCGACCCGGCGGATCGCCTCGCGCTCGCCCTCGGAGGTGCACGCCGAGCCGGCCTCGATCAGGTGCATCCCCGCCGCGTCGAGCTCGCGGGCGACGTCGACCTTCTCGGCCGGCGTCAGCGAGACGCCGGGCATCTGCTCGCCGTCGCGCAGGGTGGTGTCTAACAGCTGTACCTCGTTCAGGTCGGTGAGTGGTGTTCGGGTCAAAAGGGGGTCCGTCGGCTCTGCGGTGGGTTCGGGGTCGGTGCCGCCGCGGGGCGGTCGTGCCCCGGAGTCGTTACGCTCGGAGAATTTCGCGGCCAGCCGCCGCGAGGCGACTTCCTCTATCCTCCGAACGACCACGATCGTCTCGTGTCATTCGTGTCCGTGCCGACGTATCTCACGCATATAAACGGACGGGTCGAGACAGGTTTGGCCAACGGATCGTCGGCGAGCGCGGGGGTTCGGTGAGTATTCGTCGGCGACAGGACTACCACCGCGGGCCGAGAGCGGACCCGCATGGAGCGAGTCGCGATCGATGACGTCGACGTCGTCACGAACCCGATGGAGGTCCACGACGTGCGCAAGCCCGTCTCGCGCGTGCTCGGTACCGAGCACGTCGCGATGAACTACTTCGAGCTCGCCCCCGGCGACGCGTTCGCGGGCGGGCTTCACGCGCACGGCGACCAGGAGGAGGTGTTCTACGTCCTCTCCGGGACCGCCACCTTCGAGGTCGGTCGAGAGCGCGAACGCGTCGACGTCAAGGCGGGCGAGCTGATCCGGTTCGCGCCCGGCGAGTTCCAGTCCGGGTTCGTCCGCGAGGATGCCGACGAGGAGGTCGTCGCGTGGGCGTTCGGCGCGCCCGGCGCGCGCCACGACTGGGAGGAGATCGAGTCGCTGATCGAGTGCCGCAGCTGCGGAGACGAGCTCCCGCACGCCACGGCGCTGACCGACGAGGGACGGTTCAGGTTCACGTGCACCGAGTGCGGCACGTCGTTCTCGCCGTAGGGAGAGCTAGCCGAGGAGCGACCGGAACGACCGGCGACCGACGCCGCACTGCTCTCGGTAGTCGCAGGCGGAACAGCGGTCGTCGTCGACGCGCGACGGCGGGCCGTCGATCGCGCGGGCGGCCCGCAGCGCCCGGCGGTAGGCGGCCCGTTTGCGGGTCGTGACCCGGACCTCGCGGACGGCGCCGACGCTCGGGTACTCGACCAGCGCACGCGGCACTTTCCGCTCGTGCTCCCACGCGACCGCCTTCGCGACGGCGACCGCTCTGACCGACTGCGGCTCCCAGACGCCGTTTTCCGGGGGTTCGCCCGGCGAGACGACGACGGGGACGGGCGGGTCGGTGTCGTCGGCCGTGTCGGCGACGTCGGCAGGGTGGCTGGCCTCGACCGTGGCGGCGGCGTCTCCCCCGCCGCCGACCACCTTGTGCACCGTCCCGTGGCAGTCCTTCCCGGAGACGAACGCGCGTTCGCGCTCGGGGTCGACGAGCCGGTCGTAGTCGTCGCGCTCGCGGAGCCGGTCGAGATTCCGACGGTAGGCGGCCGGGGAGCGCCGGATCGGGAGCCGCCGGAGCGTCGCATCCGGGGCGTCGACGAGCGCGGGGTATCGGAACGCGAGGTCGATCCGGGCGCGCGCGTCGGGCGGGACCGCGCGGTCGTCCTCGCGGCGCGCGTAGTAGAGCTGTCGCGGGCAGTAGGCCGCGCGGGCCACGTCGCTGAAGGGAGTCACGGGGACGGTGGCCGCGGCTTCATTTATGAGTCGTCGGCTGCGGGTAAACGGTGAATACCTCCGAAGCCCCAGCCGCTCGGCTATACGTCGTTGCTATCGACACGGAGGAAACTCCCAAAGTCCCAGCCGCTTGGTTATAAACGATTGAGTGAAGATCGGCGGTGAATACCTCCAAAGCCCCGGCCGCGACGGGCTCGCGGCAGCGAGGCGCTTCGCGCCTCTGGAAGCCGGCGGCGTTGCCGCCGGCGACTGTCCCTTTGAGTCCCGCCCCGTACCGCAACCGCACCTCACGCCTCCCCAGCCTCGGCGGACGGCCCGGCGCGGGCGGAGCCGCGCCGGACCGCCGCCTCCCTCGCGGGCGGGTCGCGCCGAACGGGCGCGACCCGGCGCGCCGCTCCGTCGTTGGAACTCGTGAGTACGCGGTAGTGGTCGACGAGAGCGGGGAGGTGGGAGACCGCGATACCACCCGCAGCGAGCAGCTATTTATAAGGAAACGTCCGTCTCGATGTCCTCGGTGGCCTCTTTCAGCCCGTCCTCGCGGGCGGTTTCGGCGTGAGAGCCCTCGATGTCGGCGTCGGTGAGCAGGTCCCGGAACTCGTCGCGGAAGCGGTCGTTCGCCCGGGTGGAGGTCAGGTCGACGCGGGCGACGCGCGCGTACTTCGCGACGGCGTCGGGGTCGGCGTCCAGTTCCTCCGCGCACTCGACGATCGAACGGCCCTCGGCGGTCAGCGACTTCAGGTCCGCGTACTCGAACGGGGCGTCCTCGACCTCGCGGTCGGCCTCCCGCACGAGGTGGAGGTCGAAGCGGGCGTCCCGGACGGTGTCCGGATCGAGGTCGACCGGCCCGGGCGCGTCGCCGCCGGCGCTCTCGTCGCCCACGCGGACCGCCTCGTCGGCCGCGGCGAGCGCGGCGGCGATCGCCGCGTCGTCGTCCAGTTCGAAGCGTCCGCGGGCGATCCGGGCGTACGTCGCGTCGTCGAGGTCCGTCGAGAAGCCGTACCGCTCCCGCATCGCGGCGACCAGCTCTCGGACGCGCTCGCCGACGGCGGCCTCGTCGCGGCCGGTGAGCGATCCGGGGGACTCCGCCTGCCGCTCGGTGACCGTGTCGGACCCGGTGGTCTCGACGAAGATGTCGCGGAGCTCGGCGGTCTTTTCGTCCATGGACGCCGAGGTACGCGCTCCCGGTAGAAAAGCCTCGCGTCCGGTTTCGGCCGTCTCGGAAGCGATCCCCCGAAATCGTCGACCGGCAGCCGCACGCGCCCAACGATTCCCGACGACCGCCGCCGATCCGTCAACCAGTATATTCAAGTCGGTTTACGAGCGTGTCGAGGACATGGCAACCAGCAGGGAGTCGGTGGATCTCGTCGGCGACGAGGCCGCCACCAACCTCGCTCGCGCGGCGCTGTTCGCCGCGCTCGTCGGCGCGTTCGCGTACGTGACGTTCCCGAACCCCGTCTCTCCCGTCTCGGTGACGCTGCAGGTGCTCGGCGTGTTCCTCGCCGGGATCTACCTCGGCCCGGTGTGGGGAGGCGCGTCGCTCGTCCTCTACCTCGCCGCGGGCGCGCTCGGCGCGCCGGTGTTCCAGGGCGGCTCCGCCGGCGTCGGCGCGCTCGTGGGTCAGTCCGCGGGGTACCTCTGGTCGTACCCGCTCGCCGCCGCCGCGGTCGGCGCGGTCGTCCACCGCGGCGCGACACTCCGGGACCCGGACGCGGTCGGGCTCCCGACGCTCGTCGGCGCGATGGTCCTCGGCACCGCGATCATCTACGCGCTCGGCGTCGCCGGCCTCGCGGTGGTGCTCTCGCTCGGGCCGGTCGAGGCGGTGACCGTCGGCGCCGCGGCGTTCCTCCCCGCGGAGGCGCTGAAGATCGCCGCCGCGGTCGGCATCGTGCGCTCGGACGCGATCGCGGCGTCGTGAGGTGGCTCCATGACCTCCTGCGAGGTGCTCCCGTGACCTCTCGTGAGGTGACGCCGTGATCGACGTCGACGGCGTCACGTGTCGGTACGAGGACGGCGGAGCGGACGACGACACCGCCCTCACCGCCGTCGACGACGTCTCCCTCTCGATTCCGGACGGCGAGTTCCTCGTCGTCGCGGGCGCGAACGGCTCCGGGAAGACGACCCTGGTCCGGACGTTCAACGGGCTCGTGACGCCGGCCTCGGGGACGGTCGAGGTGAACGGAACGCCCGTCGAGGGGGACCTCGTCGCCGCCCGGACCGCGGTCGGGATGGTGTTCCAGGACCCGCGCGACCAGCTGGTGGCGGCCACCGTCGGCGCCGACGTGGCGTTCGGCCCGGAGAACCTCGGGCTCGCGCACGAGGAGATCGACCGCCGGGTCGCGGCGGCGCTCGACGCCGTGAACATGGCCGGACGCGAGGCCGACCGGATCGCGTCGCTGTCGGGCGGCGAGCGCGAGCGCGTCGCGATCGCCGGCGCGCTGGCGATGGAGCCGGACCACCTCGTCTTGGACGAGCCGTTCACCGGGCTCGACGAGCCGGCGCGTCGCTCCGTCGTGGACAGCCTGCGGGAGCGGCACCGCGCCGGGACGGGCGTGATCGTCGTCACCCACGACCTCCGCGACGTGCTCGGGCTCGCCGACCGCGTGGTGGGGCTGGCGAACGGGCGCGTCGCGGTCGACGCGACGCCGGAATGGGCGGTGGCGGAGCTCCCGGCGCTGGACGTGCGGGTCCTGGGCGGCGCGCTCACCGATCGCTCCCCCGACCTCGGCCCGGCCTCGGACCCGTGACGCTCTCGTACGTCCCCGGCGACTCGCTCGCCCACCGGCTCGATCCGCGGTCGAAGCTCCTCGTGCAGGCCGGATTCGCGGCCGCCGCGTACGCGTACACGACCCCCCGCGGGCTCTCGGCGCTCACCCTCCTCGCGGTCGGGTGCCTCCGGCTCGCCGGCGGCGGCGCCCGCGACGTGTGGGCGTACCGCGTCGCGTTCCCGGTGCTCGCCCTTGCGCCACTCGTCGCCGGCGCGACGCTCGGCGCGCCGTGGTTCCGGCCCGAGCGCGCCGCGGTCACGGGGCTCGCGAGCTACCGGGTTCTGCTGATCCTCGTCGTCGCCGCGGGGTACGTCCGGTCGACCCCGGTCCGCGAGTCGCGGGCGGCGATCCAGCGCACGGTGCCGGGGAAGCCCGGTCAGTTCCTCGGCGTGGGCGTCGCGCTCGTCTTCCGCTTCCTCCCGCTGTTGAAGCGGGACCTGCTGACGGCGCGGGAAGCGGTCCGCGCCCGGGGGGGCGACGCGCTCCCGGTCCGGGACCGGATGCGGCTCGTCGCCGTCGCTGGCGTCGACCGGGCCTTCGGCCGGGCGGACCGGCTCGGGACCGCGCTGACCGCCCGCTGTTTCGCCTGGAACCCGACGCTCCCGCGGCTGGCGTTCGGCGGAGCGGACGCGGTCGCCGTCGCGCTCGGAGTCGGCCTGCTCGCGGCGGCGCTCGCGCCCGTCGTCTGAGCGGGCGAGCGGGACGCGTGCGGGAGAAACGGGCGGGCGACGCGTTCCGTGTTGTGGCAAGTTTTAACCGCGCCGTATCCGGCTGATCGATCATGACTCCCTTGCAGGCGGCCACCCGGGAGACGTTCTGGACGATCGGCCCGGTGGGGAAGGCCGCGTTCTACTGGCTCGCCGCGGTCGCGATCCTCGTGTTCCTGTACGGGGTGTACGCCCGGTTCGCGGCGTACGCCCGCGGGAGCGCGGACCCCCGCGACCGGCTGTCCGAGCTCCCGTCGCGGATCGTCGCGGCGACGCGGACCGTGCTCTCCAACGAGAACCAGTTCGACGGCGACGTGTACACCGGCGTGATGCACACGTTCGTCCTCTGGGGCTTTCTCACCCTGCTCGTCGCGACGACGATCCTCGGGTTCGACATCGACGTCTACCGCCCGATCGCCGGCGAGTCGTTCTGGGTGGGCGACTTCTACCTGGCCTACCAGTTCACCGTCGACGCCTTCGGCCTGCTGTTCGTCGTCGGCGTCGGCATGGCCATGTACCGGCGCTACCGCGAGCGCGACGGGCGGCTGTGGGGGAAACACACCTCGCTGGAGGACGACGCGTTCGTCTGGACCCTCTTCGCGCTCGGCGTCGGCGGCTTCGTCGTCCAGGCGCTCGGCATCGTCGGTCAGCCGGCGCGAGCGACGGAGACGGTGAGCTTCGTCGGCATGGCGATGGCCGCGGGGTTCCGGTGGGCCGGGCTGACGCCCGCGGGCGCCGAGGCGATCTACGGCGTCGTCTGGTGGAGCCACTCGCTGCTGGCGTTCGCGTTCATCGCGTGGATCCCGTACGCGAAGCCGTTCCACATGATCTCCTCGTTCGCGAACGTCGTCGCCCGCGACGAGAAGGCGGGCGCCCGGCTCCCGAACGTCCCGGCCGACCTCGATCACACCAACGCCGAGTCGATCGAGGACTTCACCTGGAAGGAGCTGCTGGACGGCGACGCCTGCACGAAGTGCGGGCGGTGTACCGACGCCTGCCCGGCCGACACGGTCGGGCGGAACCTCGACCCGCGGGACGTGATCCTGGATCTGAAGGCGTACCGCGAGTCGGTCACCGACGATCCGGTGGCGGGGAGCCGCGGCGGGACCGCGGCCGCGACCGACGGCGGCGTGGCCGGCTCCGCCGCCGCCAACGACGGCGGCGTGGTCAACTCCGCCGCCGCCAACGACGGCGGCGTGGCGAACTCCGCCGCCGCCAACGACGGCGGCACCGTCCCCATCGTCGCCGACGAGGGCGGCGTGATCGCCAGCGAGTCGATGGAGTCCTGCATGTCGTGTATGGCCTGCATGGACGCCTGTCCGGTCGACATCGAGCACCTCACCTCCTTCACGAAAATGAACCGTCAGCTCGTCGACGAGGGAGCGGTCGACTCCAACCTCCAGGGCGTGTTCCAGGACGTCATGCAGAAGGGCAACACCTTCGGCGAGCCGCAGTCGGCGCGGGGCGACTGGGCGGAGGAACTGGACGACGTGGCGGTCCCTGACGCCCGCGAGCGCGAGGTGGAGTACCTCTGGTACGTCGGCGACTACCCGAGCTTCGACGACCGGAACAAGAAGGTCGCTCGCGCGCTCGCCCGGCTGTTCGACGAGGCCGACGTGTCGTTCGGGATTCTCTTCGACGACGAGAAGACGGACGGCAACGACATCCGCCGGATCGGCGAGGAGTTCCTCTACCTGGAGCTGGCGGGCCACCACGTGGAGACGTTCGCCGAATGCGAGTTCGAGCGGATCGTCTGTACCGACCCCCACTCGTACAACACCATCAAGAACGAGTACCCCGAGGTCGACTTCGCGGAGTTCGCCGACGACCCGATGATGCCGTTCGACCGCGAGGAACCGTGGAACGCCGACGGCGAGATCGACGTGCTCCACTGGACGCAGGTGGTCGAGGGGCTGGTCGACGAGGGCCGGCTCGGCCTCTCCGGCGACGAGCTCGACTACACCGTCACCTACCACGACCCCTGTCACCTCGGGCGGTACAACGACGAGTACGAGGCGCCCCGCGAGCTGATCCGGGCGACCGGCGCCGACCTCTACGAGATGCCGCGCTCGCGGCGCGACTCGTTCTGCTGCGGCGGCGGCGGGGGCGGACTCTGGACCGAACACGACGAGGAGGTCAAGCCGAGCGAGGAGCGCCTCCGCGAGGCGGTCGAGGACACCGACGCCGGCGACGCGGTCGAGAAGTTCGTCGTCGCCTGCCCGATGTGTACGACGATGTTCGAGGACGGCCGGAAGACGGGCGGCTTCGAGGACGACGTGGAGGTCGTCGACGTGGCGGAGCTGCTGATCGAGGCGCTGGAGGCGTG
>NZ_JAWOBM010000025.1:0-6525 GCF_046498025.1 Halorubrum sp. | reverse complement strand
AACGTCGCCGCGCTCGATGAGACCGGCGAGGTCATCGGGTCGCTGTCGACGGTCAGGCTCAAGTCCCGGACGGTCGCGCCCGGCGCGCAGTACGAGTACCCGGCGTCGCGGCTCAACCCCCTCGACGTGAGCCTCGGCGGGTTCAAGCGGCACATGCGCGACTCCGACAGCGACGTGGTGCGGACGCTGGCGACCCAGCTCAACTTGGGCGGGCTCTACGCCGAGGAGGTGTGCACCCGCGCCGGCGTCCCGAAGGAGACCCCGATCGACGAGGCGACCGACGACCAGCTCCGCGCGCTCCACGAGGCGCTCGAGCGGATCGGCGACCGGCTCCGCTCCGGCGACATCGATCCCCGAGTGTACGAGGAGGAGCTCGACGGCGAGAGCGACGGGAACGGCGGCGACGCCGACCGCGACCTCCGCGTCGTCGACGTCACGCCCTTCCCGCTCTCGGAGCACGAGGGGCTCCCGAGCGTCGGGTTCGACTCATTTAACGCCGCCGTCGACGAGTACTTCTACCGGCTCGGGCGCGAGGACAGCGACGAGGGGGAGCCCCCCGCGGACGCGAGCCCCTCCCGCCCCGACTTCGAGGACGAGATAGCCAGACAGGAGCGGATCATCGAACAGCAGCGCGGGGCGATCGAGGGCTTCGAGGAGCAGGCCGAGGCCGAGCGCGAGCGAGCGGAGCTCCTCTACGCGAACTACGACCTCGTCGACGAGGTGCTCTCGACGGTCCGGGACGCCCGCGAGGCGGAGGTCCCTTGGGACGAGATCGCCGAGACCCTCGAGGCGGGCGCGGAGCGAGGCATCCCGGCCGCGGAGGCGGTCGTCGACGTCGACGGCGGCGAGGGGACCGTGACGGTGGCGCTCGACGACGAGGACGGCGACTCGGTCCGCGTCGAACTCGACGCGAGCGCCGGCGTCGAGGTCAACGCCGATCGGCTCTATCAGGAGGCGAAGCGGATCGAGGCGAAGAAGGCGGGCGCGATGGAGGCCATCGAGTCGACCCGTCGAGAGCTGGAGGCGGTCGAGGAGCGCAAGGCGGAGTGGGAGGCCGAGCAGGCGGCCGACGACGGGACCGACGGAACCGACGGCGAGGACGACGAGGACGAGGAGTACGAGGTCGACTGGCTCTCGCGCTCCTCGATCCCGATCCGGAGCCCCGACGACTGGTACGAGCGCTTCCGGTGGTTCCACACCGCGACGGGGTACCTCGTCATCGGCGGACGCAACGCCGACCAGAACGAGGAGCTCGTCAAGAAGTACATGGGCAAACACGACCGGTTCTTCCACACGCAGGCGCACGGCGGACCCGTGACCCTGCTGAAGGCCGCCGGTCCCTCCGAGTCCGCGGACCCGGTCGACTTCTCCGAGCAGACGCTCCGGGAGGCCGCGCAGTTCGCGGTCTCGTACTCCTCGGACTGGAAGGACGGTCGCGGCGCGGGCGACGCGTACATGGTCGAGCCGGACCAGGTCTCGAAGACGCCCGAGAGCGGCGAGTACATCGAGAAGGGGAGCTTCGTCATCCGCGGCGACCGCACCTACTTCGAGGACGTGCCCTGCCGGGTCGCCGTCGGCGTCCAGTGCGAGCCGGTGACGCGGGCCATCGGCGGCCCGCCGTCGGCGATCGCCGACCGCGCGGCGACGAGCGTCACGCTGGAGCCGGGGATATACGCGCAGAACGACGCCGCGATGATGGTGTACCGGGAGCTGAAGAGCCGCTTCGCGGACCAGTCGTTCGTCCGCAAGGTGGCGAGCGCCGACCAGCTTCAGGAGTTCCTGCCGCCGGGCGGGTCGGACGTCGTCGACTGAGCCGGCCCGCGGACCGCCACCGCGCTCCCTCGGGAGAGCGCGACCCTTTCAAGCCTCCGCGACCGACTCCGTGCATGAGCTTCGAGGCGCTGCCGGACGGCTGGAAGGTGTGGAACGAGGAGCCCAGCGGTCGAGCCATCCTCGTCTACCGGCCCGACGTGTTCGACGGCGACGACCTGCCCGCCGCGTGTCTGCCGACCATCTACCTCACGAACGGCGCGCGCACCGCCCGTCCCGGATCGGGCCAGTACGCCACCGACGAGTGGCACGTGGTCCTCTTCTTGGAGCCCGAGATCGAGGCGGTCTCCGAGACCCACGACGACCGGGAGGCCGGCGCGGCCGCGGCCGTCGAGGTCGCGGAGCGCTTCGCCGCCGGCGACGTGGACTACCGCGCCGCCTATCAGGTGCCGCGGGAGGACTACTTCGAGCGCTTAGACCAGTGCATCGGCGGGGAGTGATCGCCACGTCGACGGAGAGCGATCGCCACGTCGACGTCGAGTGAACACACGGCGACGACCGGCTGCCTCGCCGCAGTTGATCCGCGTTCGTGGA
This sequence comes from Halorubrum sp., assembly GCF_046498025.1. NCBI lineage: Archaea > Methanobacteriati > Methanobacteriota > Halobacteria > Halobacteriales > Haloferacaceae > Halorubrum > Halorubrum sp. The sequence goes on along the minus strand of NZ_JAWOBM010000025.1, from coordinate 4,161 downwards.
TATATTCTCCAGCGGAAAACCCGATAGCACCACGAACACGAGGATTTTTATCGCCTCACGCCCCACCGTCGGGTACATGAACGCCGGTGGGGACCACACCGTCGACGAGCCGCGAGAGAAGTGCGGCGTCGTCGGCATCTCGCTCGCTGAGCGCGAGGCCGCGCGGCCGCTGTACTACGCGCTGTACGCGCTCCAACACCGCGGGCAGGAGTCCGCGGGGATCGTCACGCACGACGGGTTCCAACAACACAGCCACGTCGAGCGCGGGCTCGTCGGCGACGCCTTCGACGAGGGGGACCTGGCGTCGCTGTCGGGCGGGACCGGCATCGGTCACGTGCGGTACCCGACCGCCGGCAGCCTCGACAAGAGCTGCGCGCAGCCGTTCTCGGTCTCCTTCAAGTCCGGCTCGCTCGGGCTCTCGCACAACGGCAACCTCGTGAACGCCGACGAGGTGCGCGAGGAGCTCGCCGCCGCGGGCCACGCGTTCACCTCCGACGGCGACACCGAGGTGATCGCCCACGACCTCGCGCGCAACCTCTTAGAGGAGGACCTCGTGCGCGCCGTCAAGCACACGATGAACCGCATCCACGGCTCCTACTCGCTGGCGATCACCCACGACGACACCGTCCTCGGCGTGCGCGACCCGCTCGGGAACCGCCCGCTGTGTCTGGGAAAGGTCGACGGCGGCTACGTGCTCGCCAGCGAGTCGGCCGCCATCGACACCCTCGACGGGGAGCTGATCCGGGACGTGCGTCCGGGCGAGCTCGTCGTCCTCGACCCCGACGGCTCGGGGTACGACACGTACCAGCTCGTCGAGCGCGAGTCGACCGCGCACTGCTTCTTCGAACACGTCTACTTCGCGCGCCCCGACTCCGTCATCGACGACAACCTCGTGTACGAGGTCCGACGAAAGCTCGGACAGAAGCTTTGGGAGGAATCGGGCGTCGAGGCCGACGTGGTGATGCCGGTTCCCGACTCCGGCCGGGCGTTCGCCTCCGGCTACGCCGACGCGGCCGGCGAGACGACCGCCGACGGCGAGCCCCGTCCGGATGACGACGCCGGTATCGAGTTCGCCGAGGGGCTGATGAAGAACCGCTACGTCGGGCGCACGTTCATTATGCCCACGCAGGACGAGCGCGAGCGCGCGGTCCGGCTGAAACTGAACCCGATCCGATCGACCGTGGAGGGGAAGTCGGTCACCATCATCGACGACTCCATCGTCCGGGGGACGACCTCGACCCAGCTGGTCGAGCTGGTCCGCGAGGCGGGCGCCGAGGAGGTCCACCTCCGGATCGGCGCGCCGGCGATCGTCGCGCCCTGCTACTTCGGGATCGACATGGCGACCCGGGACGAGCTGATCGCTGCCGACGCCTCCACCGAGGAGATCCGGGAGACGGTCGGCGCCGACTCCCTCTCGTACCTCTCTATCGACGCCGTCGCCGAGGCGCTCGGCGAGAGCCGCGCGGACCTCTGTCTCGGCTGCGTCACCGGTAAGTACCCCTTCGACGTGGAGGGCGAGGAGAGCGACCGCGACCTCGACGCCGTCACGCCCGATCCAACGCCGGCTGACGACTGACGGGGTCCGACGTCAGAATCGGGAATTTAAATACGCGCACGCCGGGAGGTACGCGTATGACATTTGACGCCGACGACGCGACCATGAGTCGCCGCGGGCTGTTCCGGGCGGGCGCCGCGGGCGCCGCCGCCGCGACCGGCCTCGCCGCCGGCTCCGGGACCGCCGCCGCCCAGTACGACGGCTGGCTCGACGACGTGGACAACTACGACGGTACCGTCGACTACACCGGCGAGGACGAGGTCACGGTCGAGGTCGGCGCGGGCGACGACGGGCTTCTCTTCGAGCCGGCCGCGATCCTCGTCGACGCCGGTGCGACGGTCGTCTGGGAGTGGACCGGCGAGGGGGGCGCACACAACGTCGTCGCGGAGGACGAGACGTTCGACAGCGGCGACCCGGTGGACGAGGAGGGGGAGACGTTCGACTACACCTTCGAGGACGCCGAGGAGGGAGACACGTTCAACTACCTCTGTGTCCCCCACGAGGCGGTGGGGATGAAAGGCGCCGTCGCGATCGGCTCCGTCGACGACGACCTCGTCGATCCCGACGCGGACGGCGGCGACGGCGACGACGGCGGGGATGGAGACGACGGCGGTGACGGCGGCGACGGAGACGACGGCGGTGACGGCGGCGAGGGAGACGACGGCGGTGACGGCGGCGACGGAGACGACGGCGGCCGCACCCTCACAGCGGGCGACATCGGCGCGCTCGCGCTCGGGCTCGGGTTCGCCGGCGCGCTGCTCGTCCCGCTGTTCTACGCGGCACACCGAATGGCGAACGACGAGGAGTAAGACGGCGGGTCACCCACCGCTCTCCCGACCCGCACCGACGCCGAACCGCGACCGTCCCACGACGACGAGGGCCGCCAGCCACAGCAGTATCTCGACGTAAAACGACGGACTGCCGACGTAGAACAGCGCGAACTCGCCCGGGGGGATCGCGAGCGGGTCGGACCGGGAGACGACCGGCCACGCGAGGAACAGCGCGTCGCTCGCCCGTCCGTTCACGACGACGTGGAACGCGTCGAGCGCGAGGTGTGACCCCCACCCGATCGCGACCGCGAGCCCGTGTCGGTGGCTCGCGGCGAGCGCGATCGCGACGGGAGCGAGCAGGGCCGAGTGACCGACCGACTGATACACGTCGAAGACGCCGAGCACGCCTAGCGGCTTGTCGACGACGTCGGAGAGCGCGGCACCGGCGACAAGCCATCCCGTCGAGAGCGTCGGCCCGGTCGAGCGCGTCCGGCCGGTCAACACCGCCGGCGCGTCCCGGAGGCGTCGCCGGAGGCGCGGGTGGCCCGCCAGCCACCCGATTCCGGCGGCGACGAGGAGATGGGTCGGAAACAGCACGGTCGCCCCTACGGGCGAGAACGGCTTCAACGTTCGTCGACGCCGTTCTGGCGCGGACGCCTCAGAACGCGTGGTACAGCATGACGTACACGCCGATCCCCATACTAAAGGAGATCAGCCAGAGGACGGCGGCGACGAAGCCGACCTGCGAGTGCCGCGTGTGGTACAACTCTTCGAACGGACGAGTCGCGGCGAGCAGGAGCGCGTAGAAGACGAACGGGACGCAGAGGATCGCGAGCAGGATGTGAATTCCGAGGAACGGGAGGTAGAGGTAGGTGTAGAGGGTCTCTGGACCCGGGAACTCGGCGGTGCCGACGTGGATCAGCCGGTAGAGGTACGCGCCGAGGAAGGCCGTGAAGAGCCCGAACGACGTCAGCATGAACGCGCGGTGACGGCGGACGTTCCCGCGCGAGATGGCGCGCCACCCGAGCAGGATGGTGCCGATGGCCGTCGCCGAGACGGCCGCGTTGAAGTGCGGGATCGCGGCGAAGACGGCGTCGCTCGCGCGCGGGAGGAGCGCGCTCGGGATCACGCCGCCGACGGCCCCGAACACGAGGGCGAGCGCGACGACGGAGCTGAGTGCGGTCAAAAGCGGGACGTTCTGGCGGGCCCACTCGGACATATGAGACGGAAGGGACGCCGCCCCCAAACGCGTGCCGGTTTCGGCGGCTCGACTCGGGCTCCATCGCCGCAGCCGAATCGACCGCAGCGCGCCCGACCCCGTCGCCCGGTGTCAGTCTCCGACACGGCACTGTCGAATGGAAGGGCTTTTAATTGGGGGAAGGGTACGTGGAGACGCGATAGAACACCGCGAGCGTGGGTAGCCAAGCCAGGCCAACGGCGCAGCGTTGAGGGCGCTGTCCCGTAGGGGTCCGCCGGTTCAAATCCGGTCCCACGCACTGATTGCCGGCGAGCACACGCGAGCCGGTATCGTGCCAACGGCCGGATTTGAACGAGAGAACGCGTCTGCGTTCGCGTAGTTCAAATCCGGTCCCACGCATCGCTTCGCCCGAGCGGAAGTGAGGGCAACAGATGCACGGTGCTTCCCTTCAGGGATCAGCACCCACGCAAACTTCTACCGGAGCTACCATCCAACAGCGACAGCGCAGTCAATCTGCTGTCCCGTAGGGGTCCGCCGGTGAGCAATCGCGCAGCGATTGCGAAAGTCGTCACGAGCGTAGCGAAGTGACGGGAGTTCAAATCCGGTCCCACGCACTGATTGCCGGCGAGCACACGCGA
>NZ_JAWOBM010000007.1:0-48035 GCF_046498025.1 Halorubrum sp. | reverse complement strand
CCCTCGTATCCGTCTTCGGTGGTGACGTAGGCGTAGACGGCCTCGCCTTTGATCTCGTGGTCGCCGCCGACGACGGCGGCCTCCGCGACCCCCTCGACGCCGACGATGGCGGACTCGATCTCCATCGTCCCCAGCCGGTGACCGGAGACGTTGAGCACGTCGTCGACGCGCCCGAGGACGGTGATGTAGCCGTCCTCGTCGATCTTCGCGCCGTCCTCCGGGAAGTACACCCAGTCCTCGGGGTCGTCGCTGTCGGTGTCGGAGTACTCCGCCCAGTACTCCTCGATGTACCGCTCGTCGTTGTTGTACAGCGTCCGGAGCATCCCCGGCCACGGCTTCTGGACCGTCAGGTAGCCGGCCTTCCCCGGCTCCACCTCCTCGCCGAGCGTGTCGAGGATCTGGACGTCGAGCCCTGGCAGCGGCGGTCCCGCGGCGCCCGGCTTCATGTCCTTGATCCCGGGCAGCGTCGTGATCATCATCCCGCCGGTCTCGGTCTGCCACCAGGTGTCGACGATCGGGCACTCCTCGTCGCCGATGTGCTGGTAGTACCACTTCCACGCGCGCGGGTTGATCGGCTCGCCCACCGTGCCGAGCAGCCGCAGCGAGGAGAGGTCGTGGCGGTCGGGGAACTCCGATCCCCACTTCATGAACGCGCGGATGGCCGTCGGCGCCGTGTACAGCTGTGTCGCTTCGTGCTCCTCGACGATCTCCCAGAGCCGGTCCTGTTCGGGGTGGTCCGGCGTCCCCTCGTACATCATCGTCGTCGTCCCGAGCGCGAGCGGCCCGTAGACGATGTAGGAGTGACCCGTGATCCAGCCGATGTCGGCCGAGCAGAAGTACGTGTCATCCGGCTTGATGTCGAGGACGGCCTGCGAGGTCCACGACGCCCACGAGAGGTAGCCGCCGGTCGTGTGTTTCACGCCCTTCGGCTCCCCCGTCGTCCCCGAGGTGTACATCAGGAACAGCATGTCCTCGGCGTCGCGGGTGACCGGCTCGACCTCCGCGCCCTCGTGCTCCGAGACGAGATCGTCGTAGTCGAGCTGGTCGTCGCCGAGGTCGTGGCCGAAGTCGTCGCCGTTCGGAGCGAGCCGGTCGACGACGACGGTCGTCGTGTCGTGGTCGACGCCGTCGAGCCCCTGATTCGCCTTGTCGAGGTGGTCGAGGGGGTCGCCGCGCCGGTAGTAGCCGTCGCAGGTGACGAGGTACTCCGACTCCGCGGAGTTCATCCGCGTCGCCAGCGCGTCCGCCGAGAAGCCGGCGAAGACGACGCTGTGCGGCGCGCCGATGCGCGCACACGCCAGCATCGCGATCGGCAGCTCCGGGATCATCGGCATGTACATCGTCACGACGTCGTCCTCTTCGACGCCCTGCTCGCGGAGCGCCGCCGCGAACTCGTTTACCTCGCGGTGAAGCTCCGCGTACGTGTACGTGCGGTCGTCCTCGTCGACAGGCTCGCCGACCCACTCGATCGCGGCCTCGTCGCCGCGCTCGTCGAGGTGTCGGTCGAGGCAGTTGGCCGACGCGTTCAGTTCGCCGCCGGTGAACCACTCGTAGAAGGGCGGGTTGCTGTCGTCCAGCACCTGGTCGTAGTCCGACTCCCAGTCGAGGAGCTCGGCCGCGGCCCGCCAGCATCCCGGCCAGTTCTCCTCGAACGTCTCGTAGATCTCGGGGTCGGAGACGTTCGCCTGCGCCGCGAACGACGCTGGCGGCTCGAACACCTCCTGCTCTTCCAGTCTCGCTTCCAGTTGACCGTCACCCTCTGTCATGGTACGGTCGTATCCAACCGATCTCACCACATAAACGCTAACGCTAAATACGAAAAATCGTGATAGACTCAGAACGGCGCCCACAGCCGGTCGCGCACCCTGTGCGTCCCGAGGCGGCGCCCGCTCCCTCACGGTCGCGCTCGCCGCGCGTGCGCGTCAGGTTCGATCCCGGTGTTCCGCCTCGAAGAGACCGTCGAGGAGCGCCCGCTGGGCCTTGCGGAGGTGGTTGTGGAACGTCGGCGAGGAGACGTCCATCGCGTCGGCGACCTCCTCGGCGGTGCTCCCGCGGGGCCAGTCGAAGTAGCCGCCGTGGTACGCGGCGGACAGCGCGGCCCACTGGCGCTCTGTGAACCGGTCCGCGACCCCCTCACGGAACGACGACTCGGACCGCGACGACCGGGCGACGGACTCCTTGCTCGCGAGGCGCGCGTCGTCGAAGGCGGCGCGGAGCCCGTCGGCGACCGGCCTGACCTCGGCGCCTTCGGGGAGATCTGCGACGACGCGGACGCGGCCGTCCTCCGCGGTCGCGTCGCGGACCGTCGCGCCGTACTCGGTGAGCGTCCGCACCGTCGATCCCCCCTCGACCCTGACCGACACGGAGCACCCGTCGGCGCGCGTCTCCACCACTCGGAGGTCGGAGACGCCCTCGGCCTCGTTGACGACGTCGGCGAGACCCTGCGGCCTCGCGCCCGAGACGGAGAGGTACAGCCTGGAGGCGTCGTCGGTGACGCCGACGGTCGAGTCGAGGTCGATCCGACAACCGAGTGCGACGCTCGCGCGGGCCAGGAACGCCGCCTCGTCGGCGGTGTGAAACTCCACCACGGTGACGGCGTCGGAGTGGAGGAGGTCCCGCCACCGACCGGCCGTCACCGCCCAGCCGAGACAGCGTCCGAGCGCGACGATTTCGCGACGCTCGACCTCCGAAACGGGCGGTTCGTTCTCGGCGACGACGCAGAGCGCGCCGTGCGTCACGTCTCGATAGCTGACGGGGACGGCGAGGCCGGGACGCCCGCCGGTGACCGATTCGTCGGTCGTCGTGACGGGGTCCCCGCCCTCTACCGCGTCGAGCCACTGGCCGTTCCGGGTGACGCCGCGGTCGACGAGGACTTCCCGATCGGTCCCGGCCGCGCCGACCACCTCCGTCCGACCGCCGTCGACCGACCCGCGGACGACCCACGCCTCGGCCCACCGGCGGGACTCGACGAGTCGCTTCGGGACCGTCGCGAGGGGAGCGTCCCGTTCCTCGCCGTCGGCGAGCACCTCGAAGCCGGCGAGCGCGGTCGGCTCCCGACCGCTCCCGTGGTCGCTCGGTTCCGGATCGCTCGCGGCCGCGAACGCCTCGGCGACCGCTCGCCCGTCGAGGGGGCCGAGAAACTCGTCGAGCGGCCCCAGCGTCTCCCACCCGCCGGCCTCGCGGACGGCGTGGGGGTCGACGCCGCGGTCGACGAGGAGCCGCCGGGCGAAGGCCGCCCGCAGGTCGCGGGGCGTGACGTCGGGGGGCACCGCGCCGTCGGTCCGCGCCGAAGCCCGCTCGGCGGTCTCGCTCACGATCATCTGGACGCGACGGGGTGAGACGCCCACGTACGGCTCTCCGTCGTCGATCCCCTCGCTCTCCGCGTACCGGCGGAGCTCGGCCGCCAGCGGGGCCGGAACGACGGTCTCGCGGTCGATCCGTTCGGTCGGATCCCCGTCGGTCGAGGATTCCGCTCCGCGCTCGTCGGACGCACCCGCGTCGGTGTCGGGGACGGCGAGGAGAGACGCGTCCGAGGCGACCCCCGCGTCTCGGAGGTGGCGGGGCGCGACTCGGGGGATCTCACCCGTCCGGAGGCCGGCCTCGCCCGCGAGGCGGACCACGACCGCGGCGCGATACGTCTCGGCGGCGGTCACGAGCGCGTCGTACGCGTCGCCGTCGAGTCCGTCGCCCATCTGTTTCGTTGGTAAACGTCAACCCGAAAGAAAAATCTTCCTCTGAACGCTTTCCCTCCGCCATCTCCCGGCCGTCCCTCGTTCACTGCGCCTCGGACATCCGTCCGTGCCCGGCTCCCGGCGTCGTCTCGTTTCGGCTCCGATTTCAATCCCGAAACGTCTGACGGCTCGTCGCGCCCCGACCGCGGTCGCGCTCGAGGGTCCGCCCGCTCAGTCGACGCCGACGACGCCCCACGCGACGCGGTCCCACAGTCGCTCGTACGTGTAGTACGTCGCGGTCTCGACGACGTTGGTGACCGGTCCGATGTTCACGGCGGCGCCGACGTCGCCGACGACGGCCCACGCCACGGTGACGGTGATCGCGACCATGAGCGCGGTAGCAGCGCGTCTCGGCGAGGGCGCGTCCGGTCGCGAAGCGGGGACCGAGAGACGAGCGGGCCCGTCTCGGTGTGTCGGAGCCCGCTTCGAATCGGTTCTTAGCTAGCTTTCGCGGACCGACGACTCGATCTCTCCGACGACCTCCGGGTTCCGGAGCGCGCTGACGTCACCGAACTCCTCGCCGCGAGCGATGTCCTCCAGCAGGCGCCGCATGATCTTCCCCGAGCGGGTCTTCGGGAGGTCGGGAGTGAACACGATCCGATCCGCGCGGGCGATATCACCGACTGAGCCGGCCAGTTCCTCGCCGATCGCCGCCCTGAGCGACTCGCCAGGCTCGACGTCGCCCCGGGTGGTCACGTAGGCGACGATGTCGCCGTCGTCGCCGCCCACGACCGCGGCCTCGGTGACTCCCTCGACGCCGACGATCGCCGACTCCAGCTCCCCGGTGGTGAACCGCCGCGCCCGCACGTTGATCACGTCGTCGACGCGGCCGAGAATGGTCACGTAGCCGTCCTCGTCGACCGTCGCGCCGTCGCCGGTGCGGTACCGCCAGCCGTCGTCGGCCTCAACCCAGTACTCGCGGCGGTATCGCTCGTCCCCCTCGCGGAGTCCGCGCAGCATGCCGGGCCACGGCGAGCCGATCGTGAGGTACCCCGGCTCGCCGGGGTCGACGGGGTCGCCGTCCTCGTCGACGACGCGCGCGTCGATTCCGGGGAGTGCCGGCCCCACCTTCCCCGGCTTCATCGGCGTGATCCCGGGCAGCGTCGCGAGCGCGATGGCCCCCGTCTCCGTCTGCCACCACGTGTCGACGACCGGCGCCTCACCCCCGCCGACGTGCTCGCGGTACCAGTGCCACGCCTTCGGCGTGATGGACTCGCCGACGGTTCCCAGGAGGCGGATCGACGAGAGGTCGTGGCCCTCGGGGTACTTTGCGCCCCACTTCATGAACGACCGGATCGCGGTCGGCGAGGTGTAGAAGACGCTGACGGCGTTGCGCTCGATGAGGTCCCACACGCGGTCGCGGTCCGGGTAGTCGGGCGACCCCTCGTAGAGGACGGTGGTCGTCCCCGTGACGAGGGGGCCGTACACGCCGTACGAGTGGCCCGTGATCCAGCCGATGTCGGCCGCGCACCAGTAGGTGTCGTCGGGCCGGACGTCGAGGACGTTCCGGGTGGTCCACGCGACGTGCGAGAGATACCCCCCGGTCGCGTGCTCGACCCCCTTCGGTCGGCCGGTCGTCCCGGAGGTGTACATCACGAAGAGCAGGTCGGTCGCGACGCGCGCGACCGGCGCGACCGTCTCGCCGTCGTGGGCGTCGACGAGCGACTCGTACCCGTGCTCGTCGTCGCCGAGCGAGACGTCGAGCGAGTCGCCGAGCCGGTCGACGACGACCGTCGCCGCGAGGTCGGCGTCGGCCCGGAGTCGGGCGTTGTCCGCCTTCGACTTCTGGTTGAACGCGTCCTCCCGGCGGTAGTAGCCGTCGCAGGTGACGAGGAACGAGGAGTCCGCCGCGTCGAGGCGGGTCGCCAGCGCCTCCGCCGACAGCCCGGCGAAGACGACGTTGTGCGGCGCGCCGATGCGCGCGCACGCCAGCATCGCGATCGGCAGCTCCGGGACCATCGGGAGGTACAGCGTCACCACGTCGTCCTCCTCGACGCCGAGGTCCCGCAGACCGGCCGCGAGCGCGTTCACCTCGCGGTGGAGGTCGAGGTAGGTGTACGATCTCCGCTCGCCGCGCTTGCCGAACCACCGGATCGCGAGCTGGTTGCGCCGGTCGTCGAGGTGCCGGTCGACGCAGTTGACCGACGCGTTGAGCCGGCCGTCCGGGAACCATTTATAAAACGGCGGATCGCTGTCGTCCAGCACCCGTTCGTACTCGGTCTCCCAGTCGAGGAGGGCCGCGGCTCGCCGCCAGGCGTCGAGCCCGTCGGCCGCGAACGACTCGTACACTCCCGCGTCGCTCGCGACGGCCCGCTCGCGGAACCCGGTCGGCGGCTCGAGGGCGTCGTCGGCGGCGACGGAGCGGGCCCGTCGTCGACCGTCGACTCCGGCGTCATCCATGGTACGTACTCGCAAGTGAAGGATTGTATACTTTGTCCGGGGGGTCGCTCGGCGCGCACGGTCCCCGTCGTCGCTCGTCATCACCGGATGATCGCCGCTGACGGGTGGTCTGCGAGTCGCTCGGGGCCACCGAGGGCCCCGTCTACGTCGACTCCGCGGGCGCGAGCCCGGCCGCTTTCGACCGGGCGCGCGCCACGATCGAGGGCTTGGCCTCGAAGTCGACGGTCACCTGGTCGCTCGCGTACGACTCCTCGTCGACGTGCCCGTGGTCGTGGATCCACGAGACGAGGCTCATCGCCTCGTCGGAGACGGGGAGGACGAGCCGCTCGCGCTCCCAGTCGGGGAGCTCGGCCTCGACGCGGTCGCGCAGCTCCGCGACGCCCGCGCCGGTCTTCGCCGAGACGGCGACGGGGTCCGGCGCGACGCCGGAGAGCGCGCCGCGCTTGTCCGCCAGCTCGCCGGGCGCGAGCCGGTCCACCTTGTTGAACACCGTGACGACGGGGGCCTCGTTGCGCTCGTAGAGGGTGTCGTGGCTCGTGACGAGCTTCTCGCGCATCGTCTCGACGGGCTCGCTCGCGTCGACCACGAGCAGCACGAGGTCGGCCCGGTAGACGGAGTCGAGCGTCGACTCGAACGACTCCACGAGCCAGTGGGGGAGGTCCGCGATGAACCCGACCGTGTCCGTGAGCAGCACGTCGCGCTTCTCCATCTCGGCCCGCCGGGTCGTCGTGCCGAGGGTGGTGAACAGCATGTCCTGCGACTCCGCGGTCGTGTCGAGGTCCGGGTGACGGTCGGCGTTCTCGTCGACGTCGATCTCGGCCGCGAGCCGGCGCATCAGCGTCGACTTCCCGGCGTTCGTGTACCCCGCGAGCGCGACCAAGTCGAAGCCGGAGTCGCGGCGCTGTTCGCGCCGCGCCTCCTCCTTCGCCGCGATCGACTCCAGCTCGTCGCGGATCTCTGAGATCTGGCGTTTGATGTCCCGCTCGACGCTCTCGTCGTACTCGCCGAGCCCCATGAACCCCGGGCGCTCGTCGCGCTTCGCGAGGCTCGCCTTCGCCTCGGCGCGCGGGAGCTCGTACCGGAGCTCGGCGAGCTCGACCTGGAGCTGCGCCTTTCGGGTGTTCGCCCGCTGGCCGAATATCTCGAGGATGAGCGTGAACCGGTCGATCACCTCGACGCCCTCGGGGAGCTCCCCGCCGATGTTGAACGTCTGGTACGGCCCGACGTCGTTGTCGACGATGACGGCGCCGGCGTCGGTCCGGCGGACCAGGTCGCGAAGCTCCGCGACCTTCCCCTCGCCGAACATGAACGCGGCGTCCTCGGTGCGGGTCTGCGAGAGCTCGCCGACCACCTCGTAGCCCGCGGCCGCGGCGAGCTGGGTGATCTCCGCGAGGTCGGCGGTGCCGGAGTCGACGCGCTTGGCCACGACTGCCCGCCGCTCTCGGGGGACCGATTCGGGGTCGCCGTCGGCGTTCGCCCGCTCGACGCTCCCGGTCATAAGAGGAGGTCTCGTGCGGCGTACGCGGCGTGGTGTGCTGCCTGCACTGTTTCGCGTTCCCCTATGCTCTCGACGTATTTAAACTCGGGTCGGAAGCTCAGCCCGACCCGCTCTGCGGGCTCCTCGTAGAACTCGCCGTGCTCCGCGACGATCGGTCCGCTCGGGGGCTCGGGCAGGTTCCCGACGGCCGTCGCCACGAGCCTCAGCGTCGCGTCGAGCGTCGGCCCCTCGCGCGCGGCGGCGAAGCCGATCCCCTCGACCGACCGGATCCGAGCGGAGTCGACCCGCGCGTGGACCGCGGCCGCGACCATCCGGTACTCGCCGTCCTCCTCGTGGCGGCCGCTGATGTCGACGCCGACCACCTCAGGGACGGGCGCCGGCCACCTCGGCTCCTCCGCGCCGCGCCTCTTCGTCCGGAGTTATCCTCCTCATGCCCACATGTTGGTCGCCCGGCGAATTGAACGTTTCCGTGGCCCGGGCGCGAGGCGCGTGCGCGGACCGAGGCCGAGCGGCCCCACCCACTCAGGCCGACAGCGTCGCGACCGCGTCGCCGATCCGCTCGACCGCGGCGTCGACGTCGGCGGCGTCGACGTCGAGGTGCGTGGTGAACCGGGTCGTGTACTCGTCGAACTCGACGCAGCCGACGCCGGCCGCCTTGCAGGCCTTCACGAGGTCCGCGGCGGGAATTCCGGCCGCCTCGGTGTGCGCGACGACGATGTTGGTGTCCGGCGCGGGCGCGTCGACGCCGTCCAGCGCGTCGAGCCCGGCGGCGAGCCGCTCGGCGGTGACGTGGTCGTCGGCGAGGCGATCGACGTTCTCGAGGGCGAGCAGCCCGGGCGCGGCGATCATCCCGGCCTGTCGCATCCCGCCGCCGAACAGCTTCCGGACGCGGCGGGCCGCCTCGACGAACTCCTCGTCGCCGGCGAGGATCGAGCCGACGGGCGCGCCGAGCCCCTTCGAGAGACAGAAGGTGACGCTGTCGACGGGCGCGACGACCTCGCTCGCGTCGACCCCGAGCGCGACGGCTGCGTTGAACACCCGGGCGCCGTCGAGGTGGACGGGCACGTCGGCGTCGCGGGCGACCTCGGCGGCCGCGGCGATCTCCTCGACCGGGATCGCGACCCCGCCGCGGTAGTTGTGGGTGTTCTCCAGCGACAGGAGGCCGGTCCCGGGCCGGTGGAGGTCCTCGCGCACGAGCCCTTCTGCGACCGCCTCGGGCGTCGGAACGCAGCGCTCGCCGGCGTCGATCGTCCGGGTCTGGACTCCCGAGAGCTTCGACGCCCCCGCAAGTTCCCACCGGTAGATGTGCGACTCATGCTCCAAGAGGAGCTCCTCTCCCGGCTCCGTGTGGACGTGGACCGCGATCTGGTTGGCCATCGTCCCGGAGGGGACGTAGAGCGCCGCCTCGGTCCCGACCGCCTCGGCGGCGCGGCGCTCCAGTTCGTTGACGGTCGGGTCGTCGCGGTACACGTCGTCTCCGACCTCGGCGTCGCGGGCCGCCTCGCGCATCGCGTCTGAAGGCGTCGTGACGGTGTCGGATCGCAGGTCGATGGTGTCCTCGTCGATCTCCATTCGTTGCCGGCGGTTCGGCGGCCGGCCGGAAATAGGTCGCGCTCGGGGCCGGTTCGCCCGGCTCCGCGACGATCGGTCGCGCTCTGGTCGGTCTCCCGGCCGTCGCGAGGGTTCCGCGTTCGCTTCCTTCTTAAGCGGTGCGACCGATCCGTGACGTATGGCAACGGAAGCCGCGGCCGACGACGCGAGCGACGCCCCCGAGGCGTACGAGGCTCTCCTGGACCGTGTTCGACGCTGGAACACGATCGGGAGCGCCGCCGGCGTGCTCGGGTGGGACCAGCAGGTGATGATGCCCGAGGGCGGCACCCCGGCCCGGTCGAAGCAGCTCTCGATGCTCTCGTCGATCCAACACGACATGATCACGGACGAGGAGAGCGGCGAGCTGCTCGCCGAGCTCGACGACGCCGACCTCACCGACGACCGGGCGGCGGTCGTTCGCGAGGTCCGCCGCGAGTACGAGCGCGCCGACGCGGTCCCGGTCGAGCTCGTCGAGGAGATCTCCGAGACCGGTTCCGAGGCGCTGCCGGCGTGGGAGGAGGCGAGGGCCGAGGACGACTTCGAGACGTTCGCCCCCTACCTGGAGAAGCACGTCGAGCTGAAGCGGGAGTACGCGGAGCACATCGACCCCGACCGCGACCCCTACGAGGTCCTCTTCGAGGACTACGAGCCGTGCCTCTCGATCGACCGCGCCGAGTCCATCCTCGAGGAGCTCCGCGAGACGCTCGTCCCCATGATCGACGCGATCCGCGAGTCGGACGCGGACCTGGCCGTCGACACGTTCGAGGGGACGTTCCCCGAGGAGGATCAAGAGGAACTCGCTCGCGAGGCGCTCGAGCTGGTCGGCTACGACTTCGACCGCGGCCGGCTCGACGTCTCCTCGCACCCGTTCACCGCCGGGAACCAGTTCGACTGCCGCGTGACGACCCGGTTCGACGAGTCCGACCCGCTCGGCGCGATCGGGTCGACGATCCACGAGTACGGGCACGCGCAGTACAACCTCGGGCTCCCGCAGGACGAGTGGACGACCCCGCTCGGCGAGTCGCGCGACCTCTCGGTCCACGAGTCGCAGTCGCGGCTCTGGGAGAACCACGTCGGGCGGAGCCGGGCGTTCTGGGAGCTGTTCCTCCCCTCGTTTAAATCGCAGTTCCCCCAGACCGAGGCGGCGACCGTCGAGGACGCCTACGAGGCGTTCAACCAGGTCTACGAGGACAACTTCATCCGCGTCGAGGCGGACGAGCTCACCTACCACCTCCACATCATCGTCCGGTTCGAGATCGAGCGCGACCTGATCCGCGGCGATCTCGCGGTCGCGGACGTGCCGGAGGTCTGGAACGACAAGTACGAGGAGTACCTCGGGATCCGCCCCGAGACCGACAGCGAGGGCTGTCTCCAGGACATCCACTGGAGCCACGGCAACTTCGGCTACTTCCCCACCTACTCGCTCGGCTCCGTGATGGCCGCGCAGCTGTTCGAGGCCGCCGAGAGCGAGATCGACGACCTGCACGGGAAGATCGCCGACGGCGACTTCGACGAGCTGCAGGCGTGGCTCGGCGAGAACGTCCACCGACACGGCTCCCGGTACGAGACGAACGAGCTGGTGACGCGCGCGACCGGCGAGGAGTTCTCGGCGGACGCCTTCACCGACTACGTCGAGGAGAAGTACGGCGAGCTGTACGGGATCTAACTTCCGCCCGCCGCCGGCGGCGACCCCGTTCGACCGCTCGGCTCGCGGCCCCGCCGCTCGCTCGTAGTGGCCTCGCAGTCGGTCGGCCACTCACTTCTCGATGATGCTCTCTTCGACCGCCTCGCCGAAGTGGCGCGCCACGTCGTCGTAGTAGACGAGCGCCTCGTCGCCGGGCTCGACCTCCGTGACCGCTTTTCGCCCCTCGCTCGTGGCGATCTTCACGGTCTCCGCGTTCTGGATGAGCGTCTCGACGCGGTCGGTCCCCTCGTCGGTCTCGACCTCCGCCTGAACCCGGAACATGGGACGCTTCTCGATCTTCACGCGCCCGACGATCGCCTCGCGGGTGTGACCCTCCGTGTCGACGATCTGTACCTCGTCGCCGCTGGAGAGCTCCGCGAGGTAGTTCGTGCCACCCTCGGAATTCCGGACGTAGGCGTGGACCGCGCCGGCGTTCACGCGGAAGGGGCGCGACTCGACGTACGGCGACTCCGCGGTCTCCGCGTGGACGAAGAAGAGCCCCCGCGACATCGACCCCACGAGCATCCCCTCCGAGTCGTCCATCAGCGACCCGGTGTCGATGCAGACGCGGTCGGCCATCCCGGTCTGCTCGATCGCCGTCACCTCGGCGTGCCTGAGCTCCAGCGTCTCGCGGTCGGCGGCGTCGCGGGCCGTGACCGCGCCCCGGATCTCGTCGGGGGAGTCGGAATCGAGGAGGACGCCGTCGGCGCCGATC
Source organism: Halorubrum sp. (assembly GCF_046498025.1). Classification (NCBI taxonomy): domain Archaea; kingdom Methanobacteriati; phylum Methanobacteriota; class Halobacteria; order Halobacteriales; family Haloferacaceae; genus Halorubrum; species Halorubrum sp. The sequence continues at coordinate 36,417 of NZ_JAWOBM010000007.1, read as the reverse complement.
TCCAGCGTCTCGAACGCGGTCCGGGCCTCGGCGGCCGTCGTCGCGCCGGCGACGAGGTGGGTCTCCTCGCCGACGCGCGCGATGAGGTTCTCCAGCGGGATGATCGACCAGTCCTCGCCGACGACGATCGTGTACTCCGCGTCCGCGGCCGCCTCCTCGGCGAACCGCTCGTACTCCGTCCCGAGCACGCGGACGTACACGCCCTGCGCGCGGTCGTCGCGCCGCCGGACCGTCGTGAGGTCCGCGGAGCCGGAGAGGTCCTCGGGCATGTCGATCGTCCCGTCGCCCTCGCCGCCCTTGCCGACGAAGTAGGCGTCGGCCTCGGCGTCGTTCTCGACGTCGTCGATGACGTCCGCCTCGGAGCGGAACGCCCCGATCGAGATGTCGCCCAGCTCGCGGACGCGCCCCACGTCGGCCTCGTCGACGAGGACCCAGTCCGCGCCGGCCTCGATGGCGGCCGTGATCCGTCGCTTGCGCGCCTCCCAGTCGCCGACGCTCCCGTCGGCTTTCACCCAGACCGTGCGTGTCATTGTCGGAACCTCACGGCGGGCGGGCTTGAAAACTGCGGAAGGGTCGCGCCGCGGGAACGGGGAGCCGACCGCCCCGGTGGTATTTGTCGCCGCGGACTCTCGATAGCGGTATGTCCGAGCCACCGCAGGTCGTCGGCATCGCGGGAAGCTTGCGAGAGACGAGCTACACGCGCATGGGGGTCGAACGCGCGCTCGACGGCGTCCGCCGGGCCGGTGGGCGCGCCGAGCTGCTCGACCTCCGCGAGTACGACCTCCCCACGTACGACGCCGACCGCGATTCGGCGGGGGACGCGGACGCCTTCACGGCGCGGGTCAGATCCGCCGACGCCGTCCTCCTCGGAACGCCCATGTACCACGGCTCGTACTCGTCGACGCTGAAGACGGCGCTCGATTACTGCGGCTTCGAGGAGTTCGAAGACAAGACCGTCGGGCTCCTCGCGGTCGCCGGCGGCGGCTTCCCCGTGACGGCGTTGGAACACCTCCGGTCCGTCTGTCGGGCGCTCAACGCGTGGGTGATCCCCCATCAGGTGGCCGTTCCCCGCGCCCACTCGCAGTTCGACGACGGCGACCTCGTCGACGAGGACCTCGACGGGCGAGCGCTCACGCTGGGCCGTCGCGCCGTGCAGTACGCCGACATCGAGCCCGACCCGGACTCCTTCGAGGGCGAGCAGAACGTCGGGGCGAGGTGACCGTCGGAGCGAGGTGACCGTCGGAACGAGGTGACCCCGCCCGCGCCTCCCGGTCGCCGGCGCGGCTCGAAGACGACAAAGCACTTACCCCTGAGATCGTATCGTTTCACGTATACTTCGAATGACGACACCACGTCGGCGGCTCTCAAACGCGGGGTCCAGATACGCCGCGGCGCGTGAGTCGCTCCGCGAGCGCGCCACGCCGTCCCTCGGGATCGACCCGCGAGCGCTCGGCGCGTTCCGCGTCGCGTTGGCGCTCCTCCTCCTCGCGGACCTGCTCGTCTACCGACTTCCGGCGGTGAGCGCGTTCTACACCGACGACGGCGTCCTCCCGCGGTCGACGCTCGCCGAGCTGTACCCGGCGCTAGAGGCCGTCTCGATCCACGCGATATCCGGGTCGGCGTGGGTACAGGCGGGGCTGATCGCGGTCGCCGCGTGCGCCGCCGTCTCGCTGCTCGTCGGCTACCGGACGCGGGCCTCGACCGGTGTCTCCCTCGTCCTGCTCGCGTCGCTGTACGCTCGGAACCCGTTCGTGATCAACGGCGGGAACACGATACTGGTCGTGTTCCTGTTTCTGAGCCTCTACCTCCCGCTCGACGCCCGCTGGTCGATGGGTGCGAGCGGCCCGGACGGTCGCGACGTCCGGGGCGACGTCGACAGCCGGAACGTCGACGACGAGGGGCTGAACGTCGACGACGAGGGGCTGAACGACGACGACGGGAGCGACGGCGTCGGTCGACGGGTCTGTTCGCTCGGAACGGCCGTCACCCTCCTGACGCTCGTGTCCATCTACGCGGCGAACGTGGTCTCCAAGTACCGGAGCGACGCGTGGATGTCGGGGATCGCCGTCCCGCGGATCTTCCAGCTGGAGGAGTTCGTCGTGCTGTTCGGGCCGTTCGTCTCGGAACACGCCGCGGTCCTCGCGGCGATAAACTGGCTCTGGATCGCGCTGCTCTCGGCGTCCGTCCTGCTGCTCGTCCCGCTCGAACCGCTCAGAGCCGGGGCCGCCCTCGCGTTCGTCTCCGCGCACCTCGGCATGGCCGCGACGATGCGGCTCGGCGTGTTCCCGTTCGTCATGGTCGCGGTCCTCCTCCTGTTCCTCCCGCCGAGGGTCTGGGACGCCGTCGAGGCGCTCGCGTCGAGGCTCCCGAGGCCCGGGGGGCAACCGCTCCGAAGCGACGGCGGAAACGGGGACGACCCCGCCTCCCCGACCCCGTCGCGGGTTCGCCGCGGAATCCGGACGGGAGCCGCCCTGCTGCTCGTCGGCGTCTTCCTCGCGCTCGTGTGGTGGCAGGCCGCGGGGGTCGGCCTCGTCGACCTCCCGGAGTCGGAGTCCGCCGGGGAGCTGTCGGAGGTGAGCTGGTCGTTCTTCGCGCCGAACCCGCCGGACACCTCCAGCTGGTACGTCGTCCGAGCGACGCTCGACTCCGAGGAAACGGTCGACGCGATCGGCGGCGGAGCGGTCGCGTTCGACCGACCGCCGGACGCGGCGGAGACGTACCCGACGACCCTCTGGCATCAGTTCGGACACCGGGTCCGGGACGCGGGAGAGACGCAGTATCGACCGGTCGCGACGTACGTCTGTGAGCGAGCGGACCGGAGCGTGGACTCCGTGACCGTCTTCCACGTGGAGCAAACGGTCGATCAGAACGGTCCGGTGGGGGACCCGGAACCGCAAGAGCGGATCAGCGCCACCTGTTGACCCCGCCGATCGGTCCGGTCGCGGCGGTCGCTCTCGGTTCGCCGTCACCAGTTCCCTGTGAACGGGGCCGACACATCCGGCGTCGCCCGCGTCCCCGGACCGTCGACGGGAGCGAGTCGCTAGGCCTCGATGAACCCGCCTGCCCGGAGCGCCTCGTCGACCCCCGCGTCGTCGTGGACGACGGCGGACACGGCGCGGGCGATCCCCTCGGGGTCGTCGTGCTGGAAGATCGACCGCCCCATCGACACGCCGGCCGCGTCGCCGTCCATCGCGCCGCGGACCATCTCCACGGTCTCGCGGTCGGTCCCCTTCGAGCCGCCCGCGATGACGACCGGCAGCCGGGTCGACTCCGTCACGCGCGCGAACGAGTCGCCGTCGCCGGAGTAGCCGGTCTTCACCACGTCGGCACCGACCTCCTCGGCGAGCCGGACCGCGTGACCGAGCGACTCCGGATCCGTCTCGTCGACCCCGGGACCGCGCGCGTACGCCATCGCGAGCACCGGCAGCCCGAGGCGCTCGGCGTCGGCGGTCAGCTCCGCGAGCTCCTCGATCTGATCGGGCTCGTGATCGGAGCCGACGTTGATGTGGAAGGAGACGGCGTCGGCGCCCGCGCGCACCGCGTCCTCGGCGGTGGCGGTGACGCGCTTGTCGTTCTCGTCGGGGCCGATCGTCGTCGACCCGTTGACGTGGACGATGTAGCCCGCGTCGTTCTTGTTCGGGTGGACGCGCGGTGCGATGCCTCGCTGCGTGAGGACCGCGTCCGCGCCGCCCCGCGTGACGCCGTCGATCGTCGATTCGATGTCGACGAGCCCGTCGACGGCGCCCATCGTGAGCCCGTGGTCCATGGGGACGATGAGGTATCGGTCGTTCGTGGAGATGCGCTCGAGTCGTGCCGAGAGTCCTGCTGTCATGGTGGATTCGGTCGTTGTGTGAGTGTGTGGCAATCGCAGGTAAGTCGGTTTCGTTCGGGGTCGTATTGGCTCGAACCCGCGGTCACCGCGATCCCGCCGCGCCGACGCGGGCGGCGTAGCCCCGCTCTGCGCCCTCCTTCAGCTCCCGGGAGAGCGCCTCCAGCCGGTCGGCGACCGCCGCGGTCGAGCGGTCCGCCTCCACGCCCTCGGCGACGATGTCGACGAGCGCCGAGCCGACGATGATCCCGTCGGCGCCGCCGGCGACGATGCGCTCGGCGTGCTCGCCCGCCGAGATGCCGAACCCGACGGCCTTCGGCACGTCGTACTCCGCGAGCCGATCGAGGCTCTCCGTGGTCTGGTCGGAGACGTCGTCGCGCGCGCCGGTCGTGCCGAGGCGCGCCTGCACGTAGACGTACCCGGAGACGTGACCCATGATCCGGTCGAGCCGGTCGCCGACCGTGGTCGGTGCGACGATGAACACGAGGTCGAGGCCGAACTCGTCGCAGGCCTCTCGGAGCGGGTCGGCCTCCTCGGCCGGCAGGTCGGGGACGACGAGCCCCTCGATGCCGGCCGCGGCGGCGCGCTCGACGAAGGGCCGCGGGCCGCCGCTCGCGGTCCCGCCGGCCGCCTCCGAGGCGCTCCGCGTCTCGTTGCCCCCGTACTGATAGATGAGGTTGTAGTACGTCATGCAGACGAGCGGCGCCTCGACGTCGAGCTCCTCGGCGAACGCGAAGAACCGGTCCGGCGTCATCCCGGCGTCGAGCGAGCGCACGAGGGCCCCCTGGATCGTCGGTCCCTCAGCGATCGGCTCCGAGAAGGGGAGCCCGAGCTCGATGACGTCGGCGCCGCCGCGGTCGAGCGCGCGGACGTACTCCAGCGACGCCTCGTACGAGGGGTCGCCGACGGCGAGGTACGGGATGTACGCCGGGCCGTCGGCGAACGCCTCGGCTATCGCGGCTGAGTTGCCCGTCTCCGCGGCCGCGTCCGCCTCCGCGGTCCCGCCCGCCATTCAGATCCCTCCCGTGAACATCGACATGTCCGGGGCCCCGTCGATGTCGCGTTTGTCCGTCTCCTCGATCGCGGCGTCGAGGTCCTTGTCGCCGCGGCCGGAGACGTTCACCACGACGCGCTCGCCGAGCTCCCCGTGATACTCCTCGAGGAAGCCGAACGCGTGGGCCGTCTCCAGCGCGGGGATGATCCCTTCCGTGTGCGAGAGCCGGTGGAACCCCTCGAGCGCGGCGTCGTCGTCGACGGCGACGGGATTCACGCGTCCCTCGTCGACGAGGAACGCGAGCTCCGGGCCGACGCCGGCGTAGTCGAGTCCGGAGGAGATCGAGTGGCTCTCCATGATCTGGCCGTCGGAGTCCTGCAGGAGCTTCGTGCGCGCGCCGTGGAGCACGCCCTCCTCGCCGGTGAAAAGCGACGCCGAGTTGGGCGCGACGCCGGCCTCCTCGTCGACCTCCAGCGTCGACCCGCCGGCCTCGACCGCGTGGAGCGCGACCGCCTCGTCGTCGACGAACGCCGCGAACGACCCCATCGTGTTCGAGCCGCCGCCCGCGCAGGCGACCACGTCGGTCGGGAGCGCGCCCGTCTTCTCGATCGCCTGTGCCCGCGCCTCCTCGGAGATGACCGACTGGAAGTCGCGCACCATCACCGGGAACGGGTGCGGGCCGACGATCGATCCGATGACGTAGTGGGTGTTCTCGACGGTGGTCGCCCAGTCGCGCATCGTCTCCGAGATGGCCTCCTTCAGGGTTCCACGCCCGGCGGTGACGGGATTCACCTCGGCGCCGTTGAGCTTCATCCGGAAGACGTTCGGGCGCTGGCGGTTGATGTCACGCTCGCCCATGTAGATCTCGCAGGGCATGTCGAGGTGAGCGGCCGCCATCGCGGTCGCAGTGCCGTGCTGGCCGGCGCCGGTCTCCGCGATGATCCGCTCTTTCCCCATGTACTTCGCCAGCAGGACCTGGCCGAGCGCGTTGTTCAGCTTGTGCGCGCCGCCGTGGAGCAGGTCCTCGCGCTTGAGGAAGACCTCGCGGTCGTAGCGCTCGGAGAGCCGGTCGGCCCGCTGGAGCGGGATGGGACGCCCGCCGAAGTCGGCGAGCCGCTCCCTGAACTCGTCCATGAAGCCGTCCTCGTTCTCGAGGACGTACCGCCGATAGGCGTCGGTCAGCTCCTCGATCGCCGGCATCAACGCCTCCGGGACGTACTGGCCGCCGTAGCGGCCGAACTTCCCGTCCTCGCGGCCGCGCTCGCGGCCCGGACGGCGCGACAGCTCCGCTCCGTCGGTCGTCGTTCCGGCGCCGGTCGTCTCGTTCGTCGTGGGTCCGGTTTCGCTCATGTGGGTGTCTCCGTGGTGTCTCGCGCGTGACCGTCGTCGGCCTCGTCGTCCGCGACGCGTCCGTCACCGTCCGCTTCCGCCCGCGTCAGCGCTCGCGTGTTCGCCTCGACGTCGCCGTCCATGATCGCGCTCCCGACGAGCAGCGCGTCAGCGCCGGCCGCCCGCATCCGGCGGACGTCGGCGGGGGAGCCGATCCCGCTCTCGGCGATCAGGGTCACGTCATCAGGAACGTGGGGCGCCACGGACTCGAATGTTCCGAGGTCGACGACCAGCTCCGCGAGGTCTCGGTTGTTCACGCCGACCGTCGTCGCGCCCGCGTCGAGCGCCCGGGTCAGCTCCTCGCGGTCGTGGACCTCGACGAGGACCTGGAAGCCGCGCTCGCGGGCGGCGGCCAGCAGGTCCGGGAGGTCGTCGCCGACGAACCGCGCGATCAGCAGGACGACGTCGCTCTCGACGGCGTCGAGCTGCGACTCGGCGACGACGAAGTCCTTGCGGAGGACCGGCACGTCGACCGCCTCGCGCACGCGTTCGAGCACGTCGACGCTTCCGCCGAAGTGCTCCGGCTCGGTGAGCACGGAGAGCGCCGCGGCGCCGCCGGCGACCATCCCCTCCGCGAGCGCGACGGGATCGTCGTCGCGAGTCCCGTCCGTGGTCGGACTCGTCGGCTTGACCTCGGCGACGATCGGCACGCGGCCGTCGGCCTCGGCCCGGTCGAACGCGGCCCGCAGGTCGCGCGGGTCGACGTCGACGCGGTCGGTTCGCCCCTCGGCCGCCCGGTCGCGCGCGGCCGACAGTATCGACCTGACCGCGGGGGCCAGCTCGGTTGTATCCTCCATTAGTGTACACTAATGCACGTATCTGTTCATAAGACTTGCGGGCGCGCCTTCTCGGGCGGGCGAGACTCCATCGACCGCTGAGGGCCGAAACTTTCCCTTCGTTTTAACCGCTCGGGCCGTCCTATGACGGGTATGAATACCACGGGAGCCTCGGGGGTCTTCGCCCGCGAGTACGAGGCCCTCGCCCGCGCGGTGGAGGTCGGGTTCGCCGGCGGCCGGGTCATCTCGGTGTCGTTCCCGCCGGAGGTCCCGGACGACGCCGCCGAGGACCACGAACTGCTCGAACGGATCGGCGCGTACCTCGACGGGGAGCGCGACGAGTTCGCCGGGGTCGCCGTCGGACTCACGGTGCCGACGGACCGCCGCGACGTCCTCGAAGCGCTCCGGACGGTCCCCTACGGCGAGGAGGTGTCGGTGAGCCGGCTCACGCGGCTGGCCGCGCTCGACGCCGACGACCCCGAGGACCTCGAACTGGTGACGAGCGCGCTCGCCGAGAACCCCGTTCCGCTCCTCCTTCCGGACCACCGGGTCCAAGGCGGCCCGCACGCGACGCCCGGGGGGGTGCGAGAGGCGCTGCGCCGCGTCGAGGGACTCTGACGCGGGTGAGGTCACGGGGGGAGGCGACTACTCCGTGGGCCGACCGCGGCCGTACCCCTCGATGGTCTCCCAGACGACCGTCATCAGGTCGCCGGTCTTCTCGACGAGGTGGTCGACGGCGCCGCCGGCGTCGGCGGGCGCGCAGCCGAGGTCGCGGATCGCCTTCGTCGCCGACGTGTGGTGGACTTGCACCGGGTCGTCGCCCTCGCGCTCGTACACGATGGTGGTACAGGGGAGCATTCCCGCGAGCGCGGGGTCGATGTCGATCGCGTCGAACGCGATCTCGGGGTGGCAGAGGACGATGAGCGCGGTCCGTTCGACGTCGTCGTGCCCGAGCATGCCCTCGATCATCGCGTCCAGCCGCGAGACCTGGACCGTCTCGAAGTCGGCGAGCTCGTGTTCGATCTGGACGAACGGGACCGCGTCGTCGAACGGCATGTCGAGGGTCGTGTGGAGCGCCTCGTCGGCGGTCGGCGCCGCCGACCCGCGCTGAGCGTCGCTCATGGCGCTGACTCCGGCCGCGAGGGCAAAACACCCCACAGGCCGTCAACGACTGCCGCTACCTGTGACGGAGCGCGGCCCTTGCCGGTCGGGACGGACTTATCGGTCGGACCCCCGTTCTCCCGCCCATGATCGAGCTCTCGCGGGCGGTTTACGACGACATCGTGTACCACGCGTACGGCGGCGGCGAGGCGGAGGTCTGCGGCGTCCTCGCCGGCACGCGCGGCACCGACGGCGAGCCGAGCGTCGTCACCGAGTCGTATCAGGCCGAGAACGTGGCGGAGACGCCCCAGATACGGTACCTCATCGACCCCGAAGAGCAGTTCGAGCTGATCGAGGCGATCGAAGCGGACGGGCTCGACGTGGTCGGGTTCTACCACTCGCACCCGACCGGACCGACCCGCCCGAGCGGGACGGACGCCGCGCGGGCGACGTGGCCCGACCACTCGTACGTGATCTGCGCGCTGGACGGCTACCCGTTCGTCGGCTCGTGGCGCTGGCAGGGCGACGAGGACGGCTTCGAACAGGAGACCGTCTCGGTGCGGAGCGAGCGGTGATCGCTCCCTAATCGTCGCCGAGAGTTCCGCTTCGCGGTTGCGCCGCCGTCTCGGCGACCAGCGCCGCGAAGTTCTCGAAGACCCGCCCCGGCGTGACATCCTCGAAGGAGAACCGCTCGGGGTCCCAGTCGAAGCGCTCGCGCAGGGTCTCGCGGTGTTCGGCGGCGATCTCCGGGTGGAACTGGACGGTCCACAGCGGCGCGGTCCGGTGACGGGTACCGAAGACCCTCGCGTGGTCCGCCGAGGCGATCACCGTCATCCCCGCTCCCACCTCGGTCACCGCGTCGCCGTGTAACGAGACGACGACCGGATCGACGCCGTCGAACAGCGGGTCGTCGTCGAGGGTCGCCTCCACGAGCGTCGCGGTCGTCCCCACCTCCTCGACGGTGCCTCCGAGCGCGCTGTTCGCCACTTGGTGGCCGAAACAGACACCGAGCGTCGGGATCCCTCTGTCGACGAGTTCGCGCACGAGGGCCTCCTGTTCGGCGATCCACGGGCGGCTCTCGGACTCGTACACGCCCGCCGTGCTCCCGGTCAGCACGACGCCGTCCGCCTCGTCGAGCGGGACCCGCTCGCCGGCGACGAAGTCGATCTCGGTGGCGGACGGGAACCACGACGCGAGCGCGTCGCAGTGGTACTCGCAGTCGGGGTTCACCTCGCTGCGAACCACGAACAGGTCGGGCGGATCCGCGTCGGTGGCGGCCATACACCCACGGTTGTCGCCGGAGGAGCCTCAGCGTTTCGGCCCGCCGCGCGGTCGGGCGGGATCGAGCGGTCGCGGTTCGCACAGACCGGAGTCGGGCGGGACCGAGCGGTCGCGGTTCGCGCCGCCCGGCGTCGCGCGTCAGTCGCTGGCCTCGATCTCGGGGCCCGTCTCGTCCGCGTCCTCGTCGCCGCCGACGTCGATGGCGCAGGACGCGGAGTACTCCACGTCGTGGACCGACTCGATGGCGGGGTCGTCGCCGCACACCGGACAGTCGTCCCGCTTGGGGATCTCGACCTTGTCGAACTCCATCTCGAGGGCGTCGAAGAACAGCATCGAGCCGTCGAGCGACTCGCCCTCGCCGATGACGTGTTTCACCGTCTCGGTCGCCTGCAGGCAGCCGACCGTTCCGGGGAGAACGCCGAGGACGCCCGCGGTCGCGCAGTTCGGCACCATCCCGGCCGGCGGCGCCTCGGGGAACAGACAGCGGTAACACGGCGAGTCGTCGTCGCCCGCGAACGTCGTCACCTGCCCCTCGAACTTGAAGATGGAGCCGTGCGAGAAGGGGATCCCGGCGAGCGTGCAGGCGTCGTTGACGAGGTAGCGCGTCGCGAAGTTGTCCGTCCCGTCGACGACGAAGTCGTAGCCCTCGATCAGGTCCTCGACGTTGTCGGCGGTCACGCGCAGCTCGTGTTTCCGCACGTCGATGTCCGGGTTGAGCTGCTCGACGAAGTCGGCGGCGGAGTCGACCTTCTTGCGGCCGACGTCGTCGTCGCCGTGGATGACCTGGCGCTGGAGGTTCGACAGCTCCACCTCGTCGTCGTCGGCGACGCCCAGCGTGCCCACGCCGGCGGCGGCGAGGTACTGGATGATCGGCGCGCCCAGACCGCCCGCCCCGAGGACGAGCACCTCGGCGTCGAGCAGGGCCTTCTGTCCCTCGGGGCCGACGTCGTCCATGATGATGTGTCTGGAGTACCGGTCGAGTTGCGTCGGATCGAGATCGAGATCGCTCATTCGCCCGTCCTAGCGGCTACGAGCAGATAAGACGGCCGCCCACCGGCGCGTACTGCCGCCATCCCGGAGGTGCGTCCCGGTCGCACGACCGGCGACGCGCCGGCCGAGGGGCGCATTCGTGGCGGGCCGAGCTCGCGCCCGACCGACTGGGCCGTCAGGGTCCCCCCGACCCGGACTGCCGGTCGTGATAGACCGTGGCCGTCGTTGCCGTCGGCGGGCGCCTTTTTGGACTGGACGACGAACCGGTCTCATGGCCACGATCAAGCTGCCTGCCGTACTCGTCGGTGGATCCGCGACCTCGGAGGTAGAGGTCGCGGGCGACACCGTCCGCGAACTGTTCGACAACCACGCCGACGAGCACGGCCCGGAACTGCGGGACAGCGTGCTCGAAGACGGCGAGATCAAGGAGTTCATCAACGTCTACGTCGAGGGGTCCCCCGTCGACAGCGTCGACGCCGAGGTCCCGACCGACGCGCAGGTCCGCGTCATCCCGGCCGCGAGCGGCGGCCGATAACCGGCCGGTTTTTCGTCGATTCCGCGCGGAATCGGTTATAAATAGTCCTCCCAGAGCGGGATGTCCGCGTACTTGTCGCCGCGGTCGCAGAGCATGAAGACGACCACGTCGTCGTCCGCGAGGTGACCCGCCGCGTCGAGGTTCGCCACCACGGCCGCGCCCCCGCCGGCGGACGTCCCCACGACGAACTGGTCGTCCACGCGGAGGTGCTCGCGGACCGTCGCCTCGCCGTGCTGGCCGGGGTCGGCGATCGGCACCGGGTCGTCCAGGTAGCGCTCGCGGAGCGCCCGCGCGCGGTCGTAGGCCTCCGAGGTGGTGACGTACTCCGCCCTGTCGAGCACCGACTCGTCGTACGTCTCGGGGTGGTAGTGGTCGCCCGTCTTGAGGTATTTCAGGCCGTCGATGGCGTGGAGTGCCTCGTCGGGTTCGAAGCCGACGACCTTCACCGCGCCGTCGCTCAGGTCGGTCAGCCCGCGGCCGGTCCCGGTGATCGTCCCGCCCGTGCCGACGCCGGCGACGAAGTGGGTCACGTCGCCGTCGGTCGCCTCGTAGATCTCCCGGGCGGTCGTCCGCTCGTGGGTGCCCGGATTGTCGGGGTTCTCGTACTGGTTCGGGCGGAAGTACGCCTCGGGGTCGGCGGCGATGATCTCCTCGCAGCGCTCGATGACGGCGTCGTAGCCGAGGTTGGCGTCGACGAAGTGGATCTCCGCGCCCGCGTCCCGGACCGCCGCCACCTTCCCGCCCGCGGCGTTGTCGGGCATGACGATCTCGACGTCGTAGCCGCGCGCGGCGGCGAGCCGCGCCACCTCGCTGCCGGTGTTGCCGGAGGTCGGCTCGATCACGGTGACGCCGGGGTCGAGCTCGCCGCGCTCCTCGGCGCCGTCGAGCATCCCCTTGGCGATCCGAGACTTGATCGACCCGCCGCCGTGGGGGGCGTCGTAGAGGTTGAACCACTCGACCTTCGCGTACACGTCCGCGTCGGCCTCGAGGTCGAGGTCGACTTCCACGAGGGGCGTCTCGAAGATCGTCGATTCGTCGACGACGTACTCGCTCATGGGTCCCGTAGATCGCTCCCTGGTAAGAGTCCGACGGAAACGGGCATCTCGACGCCTGTCGCGGTTGTGCGTCCCCTTTGCCCGTCCGAGATACGGGAGAAGCCTGCCGGTCACGAAAGGGGTTACGGCGCCGGAGGCGTACCGTGCCCCATGAGTCAACCATCGTGGGACGACGTCGTCGAGATGCCCGACGAGCTCGACGACGAGACCGCACAGGCGCTCTTGGACGACGCGACCGAGGTACAGGACACGACCGGCGAGGTCTGCCCGTACCCGCAGGTCGAGGCGAAGAAGGCCATCGCGGGGCTCGCTCCCGGCGACGTGCTCTTTCAGGAGACCGACCACGTCCCGAGCACGGAGAACGTCCCGAAGGCGGTCGGCGACGACGCGACCGCGAAGGTCTGGAAGTCCGGCGACGGCCGCTACCGCATCTTCGTGCGGAAGGAGTGACCATGGTCGAGGAACTCACCCCCGAGGAAGTCAACGAGCGCGTGCAGGCGGGCGATATCCGCGTCATCGACACGCGACCGCCCGAGCAGTACGAACAGGGCCACATCCCGGGCGCGATCAACGTGCCGCTGGGGAACCTCCCGTCTCGGGTCCCCGACATCGACTGGGACGACACCGACGTCGTCTGCGCGTGTCCGATCGGCCAGTCGTCGAAGCAGGCCGCCATGCTGATCAGTAGCTACGAGGGCGTCGAGGAGGGCGTGCTCGTCGCCAGCATGGCCGGCGGCTACGATGAGTGGGACTTCGAACTCGAGGAAGGCGCGGCCGCGGACGCCTGAGCGGCGGTCGGTTTTTAAATAGCCGATTGATTTTTGCACGAGTTCGCGGCCGGCCGCGGAGGATCCCAGAGAACCGAGCGATTATCGGAATCCGAGTGTGGTCTGCGCCGATTTATCAGTAACCCCCCGGTGCGGTGGCGCGTGCCGACGAGCGGCCGACAGGCCGCGAGTCGCACGCGCGAGGGACGCGGCGAGCGCTGACAAGCGCGAGCCGCGAGGCTGGGGAGGCGTGAGGCTGCGGTGCTGTGTGGGGCGGGGCTCAAAGGGGCAGCCGGGAGGCCGACGTAGGCGACCCAAGCACCGCAACGAGGGAGCGTTAGCGAGCGAGTGAGGAGCGCAGCGAGCGTACGTCGGCCTCCCGGCTGGGGCTTTGGAGGTGTTCACCGTACCATCAACCATTTATAAATAGGCCGCCGGGGGTTCGGAGCCGGCCTTCGTAGCAACCGTTTATAAATTACCGTTCGTGAATTTTGGGAAGTTCACAGCGTCGAAAGCCACCTCGTCGCCGTATCAGCCAACGAATCCAACTTCAACCGTTACTCTCACTTAGATAGCGCAGCCGACCTCGCGGTACATGCAGTGGGTCATCACGTAGACCCCGAGGATGATCCCCGCGCCGGACAAAAAGGAATGGACCGAGAGCAGCGCGACGCCGGAGAAGAGGTTCGCGATGTTGCAGCCGGCCGCGAGCCGTGAGCCGACGCCCATCAGGAGGCCGCCGATCGCGTAGTTCGGGACCCGGTTCAGCTTCGGCTTCCGGACCCGGAAGTCGCCGGAGGCGTAGGCGGCGAGGAACGACCCGACGACGAGCGACGCGATCATCACCATGTCGATGGCCAGCGAGATGTCGCCGTCGCGGAACGGGATCGAGTCCCAGTACTCGACGCCGGCGACGTCGTATCCGGCCCCCGCCAACAGGTAGCCGGCCCAGCGCGCCTCGCTGCCCGTGATCGCCCAGTGGCCGTGGACCCAGAACCAGAGGCTCGCGACGAGCGCCATCGCGACCCCCGCGGTCCGCGCGTCCCACGAGTCGCGGAGCCGGACTTTCAGCGGCCGGTCGTCGTCGAGAATCCCGCGGCCGTACTCCACGGTTCCGTCAGCGATGCCGCGCAGCCCGACCGAGACGGCCGTGAGCGTCCGGGGAGCGACGTCGCTCCGTCGGGAATCCGACCGACCGATTGAACCGACAATAAAAAAGGAGTGACGCCCGATGTCGTGCCGGCCGCGGCTCAGAACAGGCCGGGGACCAGCACGTACGTCAGCAGCATTCCGAACAGCCCGGCGAACAGCGCGAACAGCGTCATCGGGACGATGGCCTTCCGCAGCAGGTCGCCCTCGCGCCCGGTGATCCCGACGACGCCGCAGATGGCGGCGACGTTCAGCACGGACACCATGTTTCCGAGGCCGCCGCCGACGTTCTGAAGGCTGACGACGACCGTCCGGGAGAGGCCGACCGTCTCGGCGGCGTTGTACTGGAGCACGCTGAAGAGGATGTTCGAAGACGTGTTGCTGCCGGTCATGAACGACCCGATAGCGCCGACCCACGGCGAGACGACGGGCAACAGGCCGCCGGCGCCCATCGCGAGCGCGCGGCTCAGCGCCTCCATCATCCCGAGGAGATCGGCGGTGTTCGTTTGCGACTGGATCATTATCTGCGTCATCGAGACGGCGATGACGAGCGTGAGCGCCGCGGGAGCGACCTGCGCGATCGACCGGCGCCAGGCAGCGCCCATCTCGCTCGTGTCCATCCGGTGGAGGAGGCCGGTGAGGATCGCGACGGGGATGAACGGCATCGTCCCCGGGAGGTAGAGGTACTGGAGGGTGTATCCGAGTTCCGTACCCAGGATCGAGTCCAGGCTGACGGTGAAGCTCTGGATCCAGCCGAGGACGGCGACGCCGCCGACCGTGAGGTCCGGCCACCGCGTGACGAGCAGGGCGATGGCGACGAGGAGGTACGGCGTCCACGCGAGCAGCACGGGCATCTCCCGTTTCGGCCGGTCCCGAGCGATCTCGTCGAGCTCCAAGCCGCCGAGCCAGGTGTCGCTCCACTTCGAGTCGTCCGGGAAGTCCCACTCGCGGTCCGGGACGAGGACGTCGTTGTTCGCGAGCGCGAGGCCGACCGCGAGGACCACGAACCCGGCCGCGATGTCGGGGAGCGCGGGGCCGACGAACCACGCGATCACGAGCTGCGTCCCCCCGGTGACGACGCCGAGGAGCAGCGCGAACGGCGCGATCGGAAGGGTGCTCCGCAGGGCGCTCGAAACGCTCTGTCCGCCGTCGTTGTCGCCGAACCAGTAGGTCATGAAGAACACGCCGAGCAGCCCCCAGAAGACGTACGTCACGCCGGTGACGACGGCGCTCCACGCGGAGACCATCGAGAGGAACTCGCCGACGCTTATCGAGCCCGACAGCGCCGGTTCGATGACCGCGCCGGTGCCGCCGGTGACGGGCGTTCCGGCCGCCCCGAACGGCGGATTCGGCGCGTTGAAAAAGAGGCCGAACACCGCGGCGGCCAGCGGCGGGAACCCGAGGCCGATGAGGAGCGGCGCGGCGAGCGCACCCGGCGTGCCGAACCCGGCCGCGCCCTCGATGATCGTCATGAATCCGAGGCCGATGAGCAGCACCTGGATCCGCCGGTCCTCCTCTATCTGTCCGAAGTACCACCGGATCGTGGCGATGGCGCCGCTGCCTTCGAGGTAGTTCATCAGGAGGATGGCGCCGAACACGATGAGGATGATGTCCACGGCCTGGAGGGCGCCGTAGACCGCCGACGCCGCCAGCCAGCCGGGCTCCATCCGCCAGTACGTGAGCCCGATACCGGTCGCGAGGAGCCAACCGACCCCCATCGCGCGGGCCGCCGACCATCGGAGTCCGGCGAGCAGCACGAACGCGACGCCGATCGGTACGACGCCGACCAGCGCGAGTGAGAGCACGTTAGTCATGGGTGGTGACTACGACCATGCGTCACCGTCGCTCAACCACCTATATGTAATTTTCTTTTTGAGTGATATCGAACCAGAGATATCGACCGCAGTCCCCGTGTTTCAGTAACAAAAATAAATGATATATGTCGTCAGAGCGAACACGTTCGCCACGAGTCCATTCGGCGAGAACGCTCCGACCGTCGTGACGGCGAGCGTCCCGTCCCGCCGCCTGGCCCGCGCGGTCGTGTCGCACCTCGCCGGGGACGCTCCGCCCGCGCGGCCGCCGGTCACTCGTCGGCGAGCTGGATCCCGCGGGCGATCACGTACATCAACACGATGCCCGTGCCGACGGCCAGCACGAACTGCGACAGGACGGTCAGGAAGCCCGCGAGCAACCGCCCGGGGCCGACCAGCAGCGTGAGCAGAAACAGGAGGAGCGCGATCCCTCCGAACAACAGGACGAGCCCGGCGAGCCGGAAGGCTTCCGCCCGGATCTGGCCGAGGTCCAGCTCTCCCGACGCCTGATCGATGAACGGCGGTGACGACATGGTCGGCCCATCACCGGACGCGCCTATAAATCACCCAGCGGCCACGCACCGAGGGAGAACGCCGCGTGCCGAATCGGAACGCCGCGCGTTGAACCGGAACGCCGCGCGTTGAACCGGAACGCCGCACGTCGGCCGATCCGGGTCGACGCCGAGGCTCGGATCAGTCGTCTGCGACCGCGGTGACGGCCGGTTCCGCCGGTTCGGCGGCGGGCGACTCGGCCGTCGGCTCCCAGTTCGCGCCGCGCTCGTAGCGGAACGCGCGGTGATCCTGGGTCGGGTCGACGACGGTCAGCGAGAGCCAGCCGTTGTCCAGCAGTTCGGTCACCGCCTCGTGACCGGTCAGGGCGTCGGCGACGCGGTCGACCGGCGCGTGAACGACGGTCGAGAGCCGGAGGGGCTGGTGGTACGGCTCGTCTCCGTCGACCATCACCGACTGGTGGGGGAGACCGGTCATCAGGTCGCCGCCGTTGCCCTGGTAGACGCCGACGTTGCCGACGGGGTTCTGCGTCACCTTCGACCCGCTCCCGTAGACGGCGTTGTCGACGGTCGAGAAGTAGTACTGGGCGTTGATCCACTGGGTGACCACCATCGGTCCCGTCAGGATCGCCTCGAGCGCCTCGCCGTCGGGGTCGGTCGACCAGTCGTACGAGTGGAGGAACGCGCGGCCGTCGAGGTCGAGGTCGCTCGTCAGGCCGCGGGGACCGACCACGAAGCCGGCGTTGCCCGCGAGGCCCCACTCGGGGCGCGTCTCCGCCCAGTCGGCGGCGCGCCGGGTCGCCTCGTCCACGCCCGCCGAGGCGTCGCCGCCCATCGACTCGACGCGCTCGGCGGTCGCGCTCTCGCGGGCGCCGGCCAGGTCCGCGCGCAGCCGGTCGAGGTCCGCCGCGTGGCTCTCGGGCACGTCGCCGTACAGCTCGATCTCGTCAGTCGTCGTGTTGTGCTCCCCGGCCACGAAGACGGTGTCGTCGGGGATCTCGAAGCCGCGGTCGCGCAGCGCCGCCCTGACGTCGCCGTCGTTGCAGATCGCCGCGAGGACGCGGGCGTTCGGTCCCCCGGGATTGCCGGCGCACGCGCCGCAGTCCAGGCTGGAGTCGTACGGGTTGTTCGCCGTCTCGCTCGCGTGACCGACGAAGGCGACGAGCCGGGCGAACGACGTCCAGCCCATCAGGTCGAAGGCGGTCGCGGCGTACTCGACCTTCTCGTCGCGGGTCAGTCCCACCGGGAGGTCGCCGACGTAGGTGTGCTGGTGCCCGACGATCTGCTCGCAGAACTCGTGATCGTCGGGCACCGCGTCGTCGGCGGTCCGCAGCAGGTCGCGCACGCGTCCGGGAACCAGCGTGCGCGCCGCGAGCGCCAGCCCGTACCCCCCGCCGGCGCTCTCGACGAACCCGAAGGCCCCGGCGGGGTTCGATTTCAGCGTGTCGACGACCGCGTCAGCGGCGTCCCGAACGCTCGACCACCGGTCGTGGCGCGCCTGCGCCTCCCGGTCGGTCGGGACCTCGCTGACGTGGTGCTGCGCCTCGAGGATGGGCGGGCAGGCCGAGACCGACGTCGCCGCGTCGTAGCCCCGGTACTCCACGGGGACCCCGAAGAAGCCGGCGTAGCCGTGGGTCTCGTAGTCGCCCGCGCGCTCGACGTGCCGGCGGATCGGCTCCGAGCGGGTGTCGATACAGAAGACCAGCTGCGCGTCGGGGCGGTCCGGCGGCTCGGAGTCGGGCAGCGACCGACCCTCGTCGGCGACGCGCTCGACGAGCTCGGCGCGGTAACTCGCCTCCCACGCGCTCAGGAACGCCTCCGCGAGCTCGTCGGCCGGGTCCGCCTCGGTGCTGTCGGGACCGGTGGACGGCCGGAGGTCGACGCCGAACCCGTCGAGCAGCGCCAGGCGGACCGCGAGGTACTCCGCGAGCGTGATCGGGTGCGCCGACTGCCACTCGTTCCCGTCGGCCGCGCGCTGTTTGATCAGCCCGGTCCAGCCCGGGAGCGCCGCCAGCTGCTCCTCGAAGATTGGGACGTACTGGCTCTCCGGGTACGGCTCCAGCGCGGCCTCGATGGCCTCGGTCGGCGTCTCGGGGAGCGACGCGACGACCCCGTTGTCGGGGATCTCGCCGTCGTACGCGGCCACCTCGCGGACGGCGGCGTAGAACCCGGCCTCGCGGTTCGGCATCGACCACTTGGCGCACCCCTCGTCGAGGAAGGCCGACAGCCACTTCGTCAGGACGCGCTCGGCGCGCTGGGTGTCAGTATCTGGTTCCGTTGACTCGACCTCGACGTCCATCCGCCCGAGCAGCGTCGCCGGGTCGTCGTCGTAGCCCCGCGCCGCGAGCTCCGCGTCGAGGCGGTCGGTGTCGATACGGCCGTCCTCGAGCGCCGCGCGGAACGTCTCCGGGGTCGGGTAGCCGCGACCGCCCAACAGGTCGGCCGCCTGCGTCACCGCTTCCCCGAAGGGCAGGTTCTCGAACCCCGAAAGTGGGTTCGCCGTCACGAACGAGTGGATCGGCCAGACCGACCCGACGGTCGTCGCCGCGTCGTCGATGCTGTCTTGGATTGTGGCTTCAGTACTCATTGTAGTCCTCCGCGTCGGTCAGAACGGTCCGAGGCGCCGGCTGGCCGGCGTTCAAAAGCAGCACGTAGAGCCGCCCGCTCCGTTCGTGAACGCCGAGCTCCATGGCGACGTAGACCCCGACGAAGACGGCGGCCACGACCCCGTGAAGCGCCGTCAGCTCGGTCGGCGCCGCGACGACGGGCAGGTCGGAGAGGACCCCCGAGACCGCGCGGTACACGAGGGCGTAGACGGCGATGGCCGGGAGGAACACGGCCGGGACCGCCCCGTAGCGGACCGCCGTCGGAAGCGACGCGTGTTGCACCGCGCTGCGCGCCGCGTGGAGCGTGGTGATCACCACGAACAGGACGAGCAGGAGGCCGCCGTCGACGCTGGTTCCCTTCCCGGTCAAGGCGGCGAACAGCGCCCCGCCGGCCAGCCCGGTCGCGATGGTGACGACCGCGTCGTCGACCCCCCTCTCGGCCGGCGACGTCCCGTCCGGGCTCGCGCGGTGGACCCGACCGCCCGCGCCGAGGAACTGGTACGCCTTGTAGAACCCGTGGAGGATGAGGTGGGTGATCGCGGCGCCGAAAAAGCCCAGCCCGGCCTGCATGATCATAAAGCCCATCTGCCCGACCGTCGAGCAGCCGAGCTCGCTTTTCACGTCCGGCCGGACCGACTTGAAGAGCTTCCCGAGGAGGGCGCTGGCGGCGCCGACCGCGACGACCGCGAGCATGAGCGTGGCGTCGACGGTGACGACCGGCGCGAACCGGAGTAGCAGGACGCCGCCCGCGTTGACGAACCCGGCGTGCATCAGCGCCGACGCCGGCGTGGGGGCGGTCATCGACGAGATCAGCCAGCCGTGGAAGGGGACGAGCGCGGACTGGATCACCGCCGCCAGCACGAGCGCGACGGCGGCGACGAGCCAGACCGGGCCGCCGAGCCCGTCCGCGGCCGCGGCGATCCCGGTGATCGTCGTCGCCCCGGTGGTCCACCAGAGCGCGGTCAGCGCGACGCCGAGCAGCGCGCTGCTGGCGAGGAAGTACCGGCGGGCGACCGACGCCGCCGCCCGGGCCTGTTCCCAGCCGCTGACGGTCCCGATCAGCGTCGCCATCGTCAGCCCCATCGCGAGCCACAGGAGGCCGAAGAGGGCGACGTGATCGGCCGCCACGAGCGCCATCACGAGCGTCGTGAACCCGAACGCCGCGAGGAAGAACGCCGTCTCGTGGCTGCTCCCCGCCATGTACCGGCGCGAGTAGCTGAGGACGATCCCGCCGAAGAAGGTGACGACCACCCACATCAGCACCGTCAGGCCGTCGACGGAGAGCACCCCGGCGACCTGCCAGGGACCGTCGAGTCGGAGTCGGCCGACGAGCGCCGCGACGCTCGCGGCGAACAGCGACCACACGAGCCACGTGAGTGCGACGGGCACGAGCGGTGACGCCGCCGTCGTTTCCGGGAGTGCTCCGACCTTCGTCTTCGAGGTTCCTCCTGTCATCGTTCGGGTGGAACGACCGCGTCCGGCGGTCGCCGCACCTCCGACAACCGGACACTGGTCGTCCTTACCACCTCTCAAGAACAGATTAGCTAATAAATCTACTCATAATCACAATTCGTTCGAAAAAATATTATTAAAGAACGTTATGGTTTTCTTCCCGCTCACTAGACTGCCCGGGACGGCAGCGGTGTCGAGCGGCCGCCGTAATGACGCGATCGGCGCCGGAGGCCGCGGGCGTTCCCGAGTCGTTCGCCGGGAGCGCTCAGAAAACCATATCGTTCTCCCGGTCGGACCGAGCGTATGGAAGAACTCACGGGGACGATCCTCCGCGGGGAGTCGTACGAGCCGGTCCGTGGTCGTCTCGTCGTCGAGGACGGCCGGATCGAGGCCGTCGAGGAGACGGCCACGGAGTCGACGGACATCGTCCTTCCCGCGTTCGTCAACGCCCACACGCACGTGGGCGACTCCGTCGCGAAGGAGGCGGCCGTCGGGCTGTCGCTCGACGAGGCGGTGGCGCCGCCGGAGAGCGTGAAACACCGGAGATTGGCGGCCGCCGACCGCTCGGACCTCGTCGCGGCGATGCGTCGGACGCTCCGCCTGATGCGCCGGACCGGCACGGTCACCTGTCTGGACTTCCGGGAGAACGGGACGGACGGAGCGAGCGCGCTCCGCGAGGCGGCGGCGCCCCTCGCAGTCGACCCGTTCATCTTCGGGAGCGACGACCCCTCGGTCCTGGACGTCGCCGACGGCTACGGGGCGTCCGGCGCGAACGACGCCGAGTTCGCGGACCAGCGCGCCGCGTGCGAGCGGCGCGGCGTGCCGTTCGCCATCCACGCCGGCGAGCCGGACGCGACCGACATCCACCCCGCGCTCGACCTGGACCCGGACCTGCTCGTGCACATGGTCCACGCCGAGGCGGAGCACCTGGAGCGGGTCGCGGCTGGGTCGGTACCGATCGCCGTCTGTCCGCGTGCGAACGCGGTTCTCGGCGTCGGGGACCCGCCGATACGGGAGCTGCTCGATCACACGACGGTCGCGCTCGGGACGGACAACGTCATGCTGAACGGCCCGTCGATGTTCCGGGAGATGGCGGACGCGGCGAACCGGTTCGACGTGACCGCGCGAGAGGTGCTGCGGATGGCGACCGCCGCGGGCGCCGAGATCGCCGGTCTCGACTGCGGGGTCATCGCGCCCGGTCGCCGGGCGGCGCTCGTCGTCCTCGACGGCGACTCGGACAACCTGGCCGACTCGGTCGATCCGGTCCGCGCCGTCGTCCGCCGCGCGACTGCGCTCGACATCAAGCGGGTCGTCGTGTGACGCGCGTCGGGGGTCGTCGGTTACCCCTCGTCGGGGGTCGTCGGTTACCCCTCGTCGTCGTCGTCGAACCCGCCGAACGGCGTCGTCTCGTGGCTCCGGACGAGGACCTCGTCGGTGACGCCGAGCCCCATGTCGAGGAGTCGCTGTGCGACGGGCGTGATGTCGCTGTCGGACTCGCCGACGGCGGTCACGAGGAGGTTCTGTTCACCGGTGACCAGTTCCTGCACCGAGACGACGCCTTCGATCGAGAGGATGTCGTCGACGAGTTCGCCGCGCTCGGCTATCGAGGCGGTACAGTAGAGCAGCATTCGGAGCGGATAGCCGGACAGCTGGTAGTCGATGTCCGCGCTGTACCCCTTGATGACGCCGTCGGACTCGAGGCGCTGGATGCGCTTGCGGACGGTGCTGTCCGAGGTGCCGGTTCGCTCCGCGATGTCCCCCGACGACATGTCCCGAGCGTCCTCCTGTAACGCGTACAGGATCGCCCTGTCCACGTCGTCGATCTCTCTGTCGGCCATGCCGGTGGCTCCGTGGCACGGGCACTTTACTGTTGTACGTCACCCGCCCCCCGCCGGGACTCGACCCGACTCCGCCGCCGGCGATCGTCGAGCGGGGGTCGGCGGAGAGCCGGACGCGAGCCGCTCAGATCTCGAAGTCGGGCGTGTCGAACGCGCCCTCGTCGGCGTCGACGTCGTACCCCTCGATCGCGGTGAGCGCGACGGCGAGCGTCGTCTGCGGGTCCCACCGCCCCGTGTTGATCGCGAGGTCGTAGATGGAGCGGTCCGACAGGTCGATCCCGTAGTACGACCGGTAGCGCTTCTCCTCTATCACCTCGCGGACCTGCATCTCCGAGGTCATCTCCTCGCGGTCGAGCGTCCGGTCGGCGCGCACCTCGTCCGGCGCGTCGAGCCAGATCCGGACGTCGGCGCGGTTCCCGGCGATCCACCCGGCGAGCCGCGACTCCAGGACGAACGCCTTGTTGGCGGCGCCCCACTTCTCCGCGATCCGGCGGAGCCGACGGTCCAGGGCGCGGTCGATCTCCTCGGACTCGCCGGTCTTCGCGATCAGCTGGGAGAGGCTCATGTCGCGCTCGGCGGCGATCTCGCGGAACAGCTCGCCCCCGGAGACGAAGCCGCAGTCGAGCGCCTCCGCCAGCCCCTCGACCAGCGTCGTCGCGCCGCAACCCGGCGGCCCCGAGACGGTGACGAACAGGTTGCGGTCGATCTCCCGCTCCGTCGCCGGCGAGGTTCCACTCATACGTGCGCCGCCACGACCGGACCCCGGATAAACCGGGCGGTTCCCACACCGCCGCGAGGGGCGCGTCCCGCGCGCCGGCGGAAGCGGTCGGCTCCACCGACACAACCGATATCCCTCCGCGCGCCCACGTGAGGGATAGTGAGCGAGGTCACGGAACGCGAGGCGGAGGGGCCCTCGGCGCGAGCGCTTCTCCGGGAGGCACTCGCCGGGGACAGCGAGGGACGAAGTCCCTCTAGCAGTCGGACGCAGTCCGACGACGGAGCGGCGGAAGGCGCCTCCGGCGACGACGGCGCTCCGACCGTCGAGTTCGACCCCGAGACGGTGCCGCTCCCGGACGCCGACGTGCTCGACCGGCTCTCGCCGCCGGTCCGCCGCTGGTGGGTCTCGGAGTTCGGCGAGTACGTCGGCGAGAACGGCGGCTTCTTCACCCCGCCGCAGCGCGAGGCCATCCCGCACGTCGACGACGGTCGGAACTGCCTCGTCGCCGCGCCGACCGGCAGCGGCAAGACGCTCGCCTCTTTCACCGCGGTGCTCAACGACCTCTTCGCCCGCGAACGGGCGGGAGAGCTGGAGAACTCGGTGTACTGCCTGTACGTCTCGCCGCTGAAGTCGCTCGCAAACGACATCAAGCGGAACCTGGAAGTCCCGCTCGAGGGGATCGCGGCGGCGCGGGACGCGGGGAGCGAAGCGGGGGCAGAGGCGGAGGTCGACGCGGGGGCAGAGGCGGAGGTCGAAGCGGGGGCCGAGGCGGAGGTCGACGCGGGTGCCGAGTCGGGTGACGCTCCCGACCCCGGCGTCCGGCAGGCGATCCGCCACGGCGACACGAGCAAGGCGGACCGGCAGGCCATGCTGGAGGAGACGCCGCACGTCCTCAACACCACGCCGGAGACGCTGGCGATCCTGCTCAACTCCCCGAAGTTCAAGGAGAAGCTCCGGACCGTCGAGTACGTGATCGTCGACGAGATCCACTCGCTGGCGGCGAACAAGCGCGGCACCCACCTCGCCGTCTCGCTGGAGCGGCTCACCGACCTGGCCGACGGCTCCCCGACCCGGATCGGCTGCTCGGCGACGGTCGAGCCGCTCGACGAAGTCGCCGAGTTCCTCGTCGGGCGCGAGCGCGTCTCCGGCGACGCGGGGGACCCCGCGGGCCTCGAACCCCGGCCCTACGAGCTAGTGGACGCGCGGTTCGTCCGGGAGTTCGACTTGGAGCTCCGCACTCCGGCGGCCGACCCGATCCACACGCCGCGCTCCGTCGTCACCGACCGCTTCTACGAGGCGCTCCACGAGCTGATCGGTGACCACGAGAACACGCTGGTGTTCACGAACTCCCGGTCCGGCGCCGAGCGGACCCTCCAGGAGCTCCGCGAGCGCTACGGCTACGACGAGTCGGACTCGGGGTGTCACCACGGGAGCCTCGGCGAGGGGCAGCGCACCCGGATCGAGGAGGGACTGAAGCGCGGCGACCTCGACGTGGTGACCACCTCGACGAGCCTGGAGCTCGGTATCGACATGCCCCACCTCGATCTCGTGGTACAGGTCGGCTCGCCGAAGTCGGTCGCGGCGCTGCTCCAGCGCGTCGGCCGCGCGGGCCACAGCCCCGGCGAGACGGTCGAGGGGCGTGTGTTCGCGCTCGACCGCGACGAGCTGGTCGAGTGCGCGGCGATGCTCGCGCGCGCCGAGGACGGGTTCGTCGACCGCGTGTTCCTCCCCAGGGGCGCCTACGACGTGGCCGCCCAGCACGTCTACGGGATGGCGATAAACCGGATCCGGCCGGACCGCGAGGTCCGCGAGACCCTCCGGCGCGCCCACCCGTACCGCGACTTCGACGAGGCCGAGTACGAGCGGCTGATGCGGTACCTCACGGCCGACTACGAGGGACTGGCGGACCGGAACGTCTACCCGAAGGTGTGGCGCGACGAGAACGACCCGCCGGACGGCCCGCACCACCACGAGGACCACCCCGTCGGTGAACTGCTCGTCGGGAAGCGCGGCCGGCTGGCGCGGGTGATCTACATGACGAACGTCGGGACGATCCCGGACTCGTTCAGCTGTCAGGTGCTCACGCGCGACGGCGAGCCGGTCGGCACGCTCGACGAGAGCTACCTCGACACCCTCGATCCCGGAGACGTGTTCGCGCTGGGCGGCGAGCGGTTCGCCTTCCGGTACCGCCGCGGCTCGAAGGTGTACGTCGACCGGACGAGCGAGCGCCCGACCGTCCCCTCGTGGTACTCCGAGCGGCTGCCGCTCTCCTACGACCTCGCGCGGGAGGTGCTGGCGTTCCAGGGCGAGCTGCTCGACCGGCTCTCCGAGGGCGGCCCCCCCGCGGTCCGCGCGCGGCTCCGGGAGTTCCCCCTCGACGGGAACGCGGTCCGGGCGATCGCGCGGACCTACGACGAGCAGGTCGCCTACGCGGGCGTCGAGAGCGTCCCCACGCCCTCCCGGCTCGTCGTGGAGGAGGAGCTCGACCGCGGCGAGTACAAGCGCCGGTTCTACGTCCACTCGAACTACGGTCGGCGGTTCAACGACGGCCTCTCCCGGCTCGTCGCCGCCGCGGTGGCGAACCGCACGGACGCGAACGTCGCGGTCGCGGTCGCGGACCGCGGCTTCTCGCTCGCCCTCCCGCTGAACCGCAAGGTCGACGTCGTCGGGATCCTCCGCGGGTTAGACCCCCGGACGGTTCGCGAGGACCTCCGCGAGGCGGTGCAGGGAACCGACCTCCTCCAGCGCTACTTCCGGATCGACGCGGCGCGCTCGCTCCTCATCCTGAAGCGGTACAAGGGGTACGAGAAGACGGCCGCCGAACAGCAGGTGTCGGCGGAGATGCTGCTCTCGTTCGCGGAGGAGCTCGACGAGTTCGCCGTCACGGAGGAGACGTACCGGGAGCTGTTGGAGGACCGGCTCGACCTCGCCGGCATCCGCGAGGTGCTCGAGGCGGTCGCGGCCGGCGACGTCGACGTCGTCCACCACGCCGTCGACTCGCCGACGCCGCTCTCCTTCGGGCTGGCGACCCTCGTCGACTCCGACACGGTGCTCGCCGAAGACGAGTCGGCGGTGCTTAAGGAGTTCCACGCCCGCGTCATGGACTCGATCGAGGACGACGACGGGCGATAGGCGAAAGCCGCGTCACGGTACCGTCTCTCTCACGGCCGCGGCGGCTCCGAGCCGTGAGCGCTCAGTCGCTCCCGGGCGTCGGCGCCTCCGAGCGCGACAGCGGCGTGCCGTCGACCGGTTCGTCGGGGTTGGCGTCGATCGCCGCCGCGCTGAGGCCGAGCTGCGCGTCGACGCTCGCGTCCTCGCGGACGTGGACCGTGCCGCGGTGGATCGCGATCGCGTCGGCGAGGTGCAGCCGGACGGCGTCGAGCAGCACGTCGGCCTCGAGCGGCTGCCCGCGGCGCTTGATCTCGTCGACGTCGGCGCCCGCGGGCACGTCGAAGGTGCGCTGGGCGATCACGGGCCCCTGGTCGAGGTCGGTGGTCACGTAGTGGGCGGTGACGCCGGCGATGCGAACGCCGGCGTCCTTCGCCTGCCGGTACGCCTCCGCGCCGGGGAACGCCGGCAGGAGGGAGGGGTGGACGTTGATGATCCGGCCCTCGTACCGGAAGACGACCTCGGGCGAGAGGATCCGCATGTAGCGGGCCAAGGCGATCAGGTCCACGTCGTACTCGGCCAACAGGTCGAGCAGTCGGCCCTCGTCGGTGTTGCCGCTGCCGTCGCCGACGTCGTAGAAGGGCTTGTCGTAGCGCTCCGCGAACGACCGGAGGTCGCCGCGGTTGCCGATGACGACCGGGATCTCGGCCTCCTCGCCGTCGTCGGCGAGGTGGCCGTTGGTATCGGCCTCCAGCAGCGCCTCGGGCGCGTGGGTCTCCTTCGTGACCAGCAGCGCGATCCGGCGCGCGTCGCGGTCGCTCGGGAACCGCACCTGGATGTCGACGTCGAGCTCGCGGCCGAGCTCGGCGAGCGCGCGCCGGAGCTCGCCGCGGGACGTCTCCATCTCGGAGGCGTCCACGCGGGTCGTCATCCGGAAGACGCCCTCGCGGACCGCCTGATCGAGGTCCTCGATGTTGATCCCCCGCTCGAACAGCAGGGAGGTGACCCGCGCGATGAGTCCGGTCTTGTCTCCTCCGACGACCGTGATCTCGGTCAGTTCGCGGGTCATGCGACGATCACCTCCGCAGTGTCGAGCGGCTGCATACACCGGGTTCAGAACGCGGAGGGGTTTGCCCCTTTCGTTCCGCGCGGAGCCTGCCGCCCACACGATCGACCGGGACATATCCACGAATGTGGATATAAAAGGCATTCCAAAACCGTTTTTACACACGACTTCGCAGTATCGGCCATGACGGCATACACCGCGACGGTGACGGTCCGGCTGAAGCGGGGCGTCCTCGACCCGGAGGCCGAGACCACTCAGCGGGCGCTGGAACGCCTCGGGTTCGAGCTGGCGGACCTCCGGTCGGCCGACCGCTTCGAGGTGGACCTGGAGGCGGCCGACGCCGACGAGGCCGCCGACCGCGCCGACGAGATGGCCGAGCGGCTCCTCGCGAACCCGACGATCCACGACTACGACGTCGCGGTCGCAGAGCGATGACCGTTTCCGTCGTCGAGACGACGCCGATCGTCACCGGCGCGGCAGACGTCGACCCGGCCGCCGCGGCCGCCCACGCGAGGTGGGCGGCGTGACGGTCGCCGTCGTCCAGTTCGGCGGTTCCAACTGCGACCGCGACGCGGTCCGGGCGCTGGCCCACCTCGGGATCGACGCCGAGCGCGTCTGGCACGAGGACGGCCTCCCGAGCGACACGGAGGGGATCGTCCTCCCCGGCGGCTTCTCGTACGGCGACTACCTCCGGGCCGGCGCGATGGCCGCCCGCGCCCCGGTCATGGCGGAGGTCCGCGAGGCCGCGGCCGACGGCGTCCCCGTGATCGGGATCTGCAACGGCGCGCAGATCGGCTCGGAGTCCGGGCTCACCCCCGGCGCGTTCACCACCAACGCCTCCGCGCGGTTCCAGTGCGAACCGGTCCACCTCCGCGTCGAGCGCGCCGACACCCCGTGGACGGCCGCGTACGACGAGGGCGACGTGATCGAAGTCCCCATCGCGCACGGCGAGGGGCGCTTCGAGATCGGCGAGGAGGCGCACGCCGACCTCGTCGCGAACGACCGGGTGCTCTTCCGCTACTGCGACGCCGACGGGAACGTCACCGACGCGGCCAACCCGAACGGCTCCACCGATAGCGTCGCCGGCGTCCTCGGCGGGCGCGAGACCGTCGCCGTGCTCATGCCCCACCCCGAGCGCGCCACCCTTCCGGACCTCGGCCGTAGCACCGACGGCGCGGGGATCCTGACGGCGTTCGCCTGACTGCCGCTTTTTTAGGCTGGCCGACGAACGAGACGGTATGCGAGCACGCCACATCGACCACGTCAACCTCCGGATCCCCGCGGACGGCGTCGACGACGCCCGGGAGTTCTACGGCGATCAGCTCGGGTTCGGCATCGAGGACGCCCTGTACGCGGCCGACGAGAAACCCTTCTTCGACGTGCGGCTGTCGGCGACGGCGGTCGTTCACCTCTGGCCGACAGAGGAGTTCGAGCCGCCGACCGCGACGAACTACGACCACGTCGCCGTCGTCGTCGAGGAGTCCCTCGACGACATCACGACCGAACTGTACTCGGCCGGCGTCGAGGTCGAGAAGCGGCTCGACTCGCCGCTCGGGGCGACCGGGGAGGCGCCGGCGGTGTACGTCAGGGACCCGTTCGGCTACCGGGTGGAACTGAAGGCGCGGGTGTAGCTACAGAGATTTTCGGTCGAGTCCGCCTTCGGCTACAACAACCCAGTCCGTTAGATCACGTCTTGAATAAAGAACCAACACTCCAAACAGCTATCTAACATAGGTACCAACAACAAATCATGTCGAGCGGCACCATCGATATCGACGAGTTCGAAGACGCCGACGACGACGAGTTCGAAACCAGGAACGACACCGAGCGAATCGTGCTGTTTCTCGACGAAAACGACGATCGCGCGTGGAAGGCGGCGACGATCGCGCGTGGAAGGCGGCGACGATCGCCGAACGACTCGATCTGGATACGGACGCCGTTAGTGCGATCCTTTCCCGATTAAAAGAGCGTGAACTCGTCCGTCACAAGCGGCCGTACTGGGCGATCACCGACGACGAGGAACGACTGCAAACCGCGTACCGACTCCACCGAAACCACGAAACCGCAGACGACCAGTACGGCGAGGAGCGCCTCGAAGAGCTACGAACCGACGAGATGGAGGAGGTACAGTGACCACGTTCGAAGAGTTGGAACGCGGCGATGTCGTGTGGGGAACCGACCCGCTTTCCGAGAAGGGTCGTCCGATGCTTGTTCTGGCAACACCACAATTCCCCAGCCACGGTATCCAACTCATCACCGTTCTAATTTCCACCAGAACCTATCACGAGGAATCCCTTCCGCTTCGGGATCGCGACTACGAAGGCGATCCGCTCGGAAAACGCAGTCACGTTCTTCTGTGGTCGCTTGCCACTCTCAACAGCGCTACCGAGATCGAGTTCCGCATGACCTCCCTCGTCGACGAGCGTCTGGAAGGCGTTACGACACAGTCGATCGGCTACATCGCTTCCTGATCAGTCCGCTTGTGGTACCCCTCAAAAAACGCTGATCACAGCCATCAGTTGTAAATTTCTCCTGCTGTGAGCATTCATGTAAATAACCATGGAAGCCACTCGTCGAAGTGTTCTCTCGACCGCTCTCCTATCGGGCCTCTGTGGCTGTAGTGCCATCCGTGGTCAACAAAACCGCTTTGAGTGGTCTGCGCGTGTGGCTGACGACCTCCTCACAGAGAAAATCTACGTCGATGACGATCGGGTCGCCGCTGCAACCCCGTCTGGACGGCTGGCACTGCTTCGAACTGATTCAGGCGAATCAGTAGTTGAAGGACGATCTCGCGAGCATCTCGGTGATTTTGCCGGGACGCCACCGATCGCAGTCGGTGACCTGTATGTAACCTTCACTGACAGGGTGTACGCTGTAACCGCGTCAGGCGAGGTTAGCTGGGTTCAGGAACTGCCCACGGAGGGGTATACTAATATAACATCCCGTCCCGTAATCATCAACGATCACGTCTATATCACGACTGACGAGGGATCCGTCCTACGGGTGGATCCTCGGAATCGAACCATTTCAGAACTTGATCTCCCCCCGATTCCGGGATACTGGTGGGATTCCGACGGGCAGCGTGTCGTCGTCGGAACCGAGTCGTATCGGACTGTGGTCGTCGACCTCAGCGCAGAAGAGGTCCTCTGGTCTCGTTCGGGGTTACCCGTGGATTATCCGAGTTTCTACGACACAGACATCATCTCTTCATCACTGAGAGACGATCAGCTCGTGGTCCAACGCGTCGACACTGACGCTGGGGAGATACGCTGGACTTCGTCTGTTCCCGGGCACCGGGTCACCTTTTCCGCTCGCCTTTCATCAGAAACGGTTGCCGTCGTCTCCCAGTACCCGTGGGAGAGAAATGAGCCGTCTCAAGCCACGCTAATGAATGCCACATCCGGTGAGGTTATGTACACGCATGAACTCGCGCCGCGAATTACGCCGTCAGGCGATATCTCCCGGGAGAGCCTCATATTGACCAGCGTGACGGGAGACGTACTTTCGATAAACAAGGATGACGGTCTCACGCAACATTTTGAGTCCGGGTCACAGATCTCATCCCCGGCTACGGTACACAACGACCGAGTCATCTTTGCCACCAATGATGGGGAGATCCGATCTCGTTCGTTAGACCGGTGATAAGGTTCAACTGGATTGTTACCATCCTACCCCGAACCGGTTCGCCTCCCCGAGCAACCCTCGCCCCGTTGCGGTCGTTTAATACCCCCGAGCGACAGGGACAGGTATGAGCGAACAGCAGCCACCATCCGACGAGGGGGAGTCCCCTCGCCGACGCGGGGGCGACGCGGACCGGTTCGCGGGCGAAAAGGACGAGAGCTTACGGAGCAGGGACGTGACCGAGGGCGCGGCGCGCGCGCCGCACCGCTCGATGTTCCGCGCGATGGGGTTCGACGACGAGGACCTCTCCTCGCCGCTCGTCGGCGTGCCGAATCCCGCCGCCGACATCACGCCGTGTAACGTCCACCTCGACGACGTCGCCGACGCGGCGATCGACGGGATCGACGCCGCGGGCGGGATGCCGATCGAGTTCGGGACGATCACCATCTCGGACGCCATCTCGATGGGGACCGAGGGGATGAAGGCGAGCCTCGTCTCCCGGGAGGTCATCGCCGACTCGGTCGAGCTCGTCTCGTTCGGCGAGCGCATGGACGCGCTGGTGACGGTCGCGGGCTGCGACAAGAACCTCCCCGGCATGCTGATGGCGTCGATCCGCACCGACCTGCCGAGCGTCTTCCTCTACGGCGGCTCGATCATGCCCGGCGAGCACGAGGGGCGCGACGTCACCATCGTCCAGGTGTTTGAGGGCGTCGGCGCCTACGCCGAGGGCGACATGAGCGGCGAGGAGCTCGACGAGCTGGAGCGCCACGCCTGCCCCGGCGCGGGCTCGTGCGGCGGGATGTTCACCGCCAACACGATGGCGTCCATCTCCGAGGCGCTCGGGATGGCGCCGCTCGGCTCGGCCTCCGCGCCCGCCGAGGACCGGGAGCGCTACGAGGTCGCGGAACGGGCGGGCGAGCTGGTCGTCGACTGCATCGAGAACGACCGGCGACCCTCCGACATCCTCTCGCGCGAGTCGTTCGAGAACGCGATCGCCTTACAGACCGCCATCGGCGGCTCCACGAACGGCGTCCTCCACCTACTCGCGCTGGCCGCCGAGGCCAACGTCGACCTCTCGATCGAGGACTTCGACGAGATCTCGCGCCGCACGCCGAAGATCGCCGACCTCCAGCCCGGCGGGAGCCGCGTGATGAACGACCTCCACGAGGTCGGCGGCGTCCCGGTCGTCCTCCGTCGCCTGCTGGAGGCCGACCTGCTCCACGGCGACGCGATGACGGTCACCGGCCGTACGCTCGCCGAGGAGATCGCCCAGT
Source organism: Halorubrum sp. (assembly GCF_046498025.1). NCBI lineage: Archaea > Methanobacteriati > Methanobacteriota > Halobacteria > Halobacteriales > Haloferacaceae > Halorubrum > Halorubrum sp. The sequence continues at coordinate 4,548 of NZ_JAWOBM010000007.1, read as the reverse complement.
TGGAGGATGACGGCGCCCTCCCTGACGACGACGCGATCGAGGCCGACTTCCTCTACACCGTCGACGACCCGAAGGAGGAGGAGGGCGCGATCAAGATCCTCAAGGGCAACCTCGCCCCCGACGGCTCGGTGCTGAAGGTGACCGGCGACGACGAGTTCCACCACGAGGGCCCGGCGCGCGTGTTCGAGCACGAGGAGGACGCGATGGAGTACGTCCAGTCGGGCGCGGTCGACTCCGGCGACGTGATCGTGATCCGCAACGAGGGCCCGACCGGCGGTCCGGGGATGCGCGAGATGCTCGGCGTCACCGCCGCCGTCGTCGGCGCGGGCCACGAGGACGACGTGGCGCTCCTCACCGACGGGCGCTTCTCCGGCGCGACGCGCGGCCCGATGATCGGCCACGTCGCGCCCGAGGCGGCCGACGGCGGCCCGATCGGGCTCATCGAGGACGGCGACCACGTCACGGTCGACATCCCCGAGCGCGACCTCGCGGTCGACCTCTCCGAGGACGAACTGGCCGAGCGCCGCGAGGCGTGGGAGGCGCCCGGGCCGCAGTACGAGGGCGGGATCCTCGCGAAGTACGCCCGCGACTTCGCCTCCGCCGCCGACGGCGCCGTGACGAACCCGCGGCTGACGCGCGACCGCTGACGACACCCGCGGATGTTTTTATAAACACGTCCGAACAGAAGAGACGTCGAAGCCGCGAGAGCGGCGAGATCCGCCGAACTGGTCCCCGCTTACTCCCGCTCGCCGCCGTCGGTGTGCGCGGTCCGAACCGACTCGGCGCGCCAGACGTTGCTCCGGCGGCCGGCGCGCGTCAGCTCCATCTTGACGACCGAGCCGACCGGCAGGTCCGCCACCGTCTCGCGGGCGGCGTCGTCTGCGTAGTCGACCACGTGGTACGTCTCGTTGCGGGGATGGGCACGAAGCGTGGTACATTCATGATCGTTCTGTTCGGAAATTACGGTGAAGGTGTCGTAGTTCGACATCTTACTCCGTTATTCTTGGACATCCTATTTCAATACTCCGTATATTCACTACGGTCGTCGATCAGGACGTAAAACGGATATAAGGTGTATAATCCGGGGCGACCGAGAGTCGACCGGGACCAGCACGCATATTTCCGACCGCCGCCGACCTCGACGCATGGAATCCAGTCGGGAGGACGAGGAGCCGGTCGGCGTGGCGCTGTTCGTCGACGGGCCGAACGTGTTGCGCGAGGAGTTCGACGTCGACCTCGACGACGTGCGACGGGCGGCGGAGGCCGAGGGCCCGCTCGTCACGACGCGGCTCTACCTCGACGAGCACGCGACGCCCGGACTGATCCAGGCCGCGGAGGCGCGCGGGTTCGAGGTGGTGATCACGAGCGGCGACGTCGACGTGAAGCTCGCGGTCGACGCCGCCCGGTTCGCGGCCGAGGGGCGGATGTCGGTCCTCGCGATCGCCTCCCGCGACACCGACTTCAAGCCCGTCGTCGAGACGGCGAACGGCTACGGGATCCGGACCCTCGCGATCGCGCCCGGCGAGTTCGGCCGGTCCGACGCCCTCCGCAACGCCGCGAACGACTCGGTGACGCTCGACGAGGCCGGCGAGCGGGAGGACGAAGGTGGCGACGACGCCGAGGCCGACGCGGGAGGCGCCGAGGCCGACGCCGGTTCGGAGGCCACCGCCGATTCCCTCTCGGAGTGACGCCTCGCTTCAAGCAGTGACGCCTCGCTTCGCAGAGTAACCGCTCACTCCCGAGAGGGACGCCTCACTCCCGAGCCGATTCGCGCCCGCGCCCGGCCCGGCCGATGACCACCGCGCCGACGCCGCCCGCGGCCGCCGCGAGGCCGGTGACGCCCACGGCGGTCGGCAGGAGGCCGATCCGGGCGACCGCGGCGTCGACGCCGACTCGGAACCAGCCGAGGTTCGGGACCGCCACAAGCGCCTTCGCCGAGATCCACTCCTCGCGGACGATCGGGGCGATCCCCGCGCTCTGGTCGTACTCCCCGTTCGCGTCGCCGTAGGTCACGTACCCGTCGTACGGCGCGGGACAGGCCTCGATCGCGTCGCAGTCGCCGTCGAGCAGCGCCGGGTCGGCGCGGTCGGTCCAGTCCTCGCCCGCGCTGACGCGGAACGCGATCCGGTGGAGGATCGGCCGCGTCTCCCCGTCCGGGGGATCGAACACCACGACGTCGCCCGTGCCGCCGAGCCGCGTCGGGGCGTCGGGCTCCGCGTGCCCCGTCAGCCCGTCCCAGGGAAACCGCTCCGTCGCGGTGACGACCACGAGGTCGCCGCGCTCGACGGTCGGCTCCATGCTCCCGCTCTCGACGGCGACGAACGGGGGCCACGCGCCCGCGAGCGCCGCGACGAGGAGCGCCACGAGCAGGACCGCCGCGGCCGGCGCCAGCAGTTCGGCGGCGTTCCGATTCACGTGGGTGAAAGGGAGAGGAAGCGGCTTGAGGCTGTCGGCGCCCGCGACGCGGTTCCGCGCCGGCACGTCCCGATGGCCGGCGCGTTCCGGCGTCGAGACCGCTCCGATGGCAAGACCTTAGGCGCGTCCCGGTGACCGTTCGGCCATGACCGATCGGCTTCCCCCCCTCCACGAGGTTCACGAGGCGCGCGGCGCGAAGTTCACCGACTTCGGCGGCTGGCAGATGCCCGTCGAGTTCGACTCGATCCGCGAGGAGCACACCGCGGTCCGGGAGTCCGTCGGCGTCTTCGACGTCTCGCACATGGGCGAGATCGAGGTGTCCGGGCCGGACGCGACGACCCTGATGAACCGCCTGACGACCAACGACGTGGACGCGCTCGACCCGGGCGACTCGCAGTACGCGGCGATCACGAACGACGAGGGCGTCATGCTCGACGACACCGTCGTCTACCGGCTCCCGGACGGGATCGAGGCCGGCGCCGGCGCCGGCGCGCTCGCCGGACTGGACCGCGACCTCGACGCGGGCGACGGCGACCCGGCGTACCTCTTCGTCCCGAACGCGGGTCACGACGGGCAGATGACCGACCGGTGGACCGACTACCGCGCCGAGGCGGGGCTCGACGCGACCGTCGCGAACGTCACCGACGACTGGGCCATGCTCGCGGTGCAAGGACCGGACGCGGCCGACGCGGTCGACGACGCCACCCCCGCGGACCGGGTCGTGGGGCTCTCGAAGTTCGAGGCGACGGTCGCCGCCGTCGCGGGCGTCGACGCCTGGGTCGCTCGCACCGGCTACACCGGCGAGGACGGCTTCGAGGTCATGTGCCCGACCGAGTCGGTCGAAAATGTCTGGGCGGCGTTCGTCGGGGACCCCGCCTCGGCGCCGGCCGACTCGGTCGAGGCGACCGCACAGCCCTGCGGGCTCGGCGCGCGCGACACCCTTCGCACGGAGATGGGGTACCTCCTCTCGGGACAGGACTTCGACCCGGACGAGGAGCCCCGCACCCCCTACGAGGCGCGGATCGGGTTCGTCGTGAAGCTGGACACGGAGTTCGTCGGCCGCGACGCGCTGGAGCGACAGAAGGAGGAGGGCGTCGAGGAGCGGTTCGTCGGCGTCCGCCTGCTCGACCGCGGCGTCCCCCGGAGCGGCTACGCCGTGACCGACGGCGACCTCACCCGGATCGGCCAGCTCACGTCCGGGACGATGAGCCCGACGCTCGACCAGCCGGTCGGCCTCGGCTACCTCCGCGAGCGCTACGCCGAGCCCGGCACCGGGGTGAGCGTCGTCGTGCGCGGCGACGAGAAGCGCGCCGAGGTCGTGATCCCGCCGTTCCTGGACCGGTAGGCGGCGATCGAACTCGGCCGTTCCCCTCGCTAGTCTCCCTCGAACGCCTCCGCGTACACCCGCTGTATCACCATATAGAAGCGCCAGCCGTCGACGTCGAGCCGGTCCGCGAGCGTCCGCGACGCGTCGCGGTAGCGGTCGTACGCCGCCGGCGTCATCCGGTCGGGATACCCCGCGTCGAGGTCGGTGAGCGCGGCGACGACCCGCCACTCGCGGTCGCCGACGACGGGGAAGCGGTCCGGGTCGAGGAACCACAAGAGCGCGGAGGCGACCGCGACGTCGACGCCCGGGAGGTCGGTGAGCGCGTCGAGCGCGCGGTGGTGGGCCGGCCTCGGAGCGTCGCCCTCGCCGTCGGAGCGCTCCTCGCCGTCCCGCGCCGCCTCGTCCAGCGCGTCGATCGCGTCCCACAGCGCCCCGCGGAGCTCGCGCGGCGCCGCGTCCTCCACGGCCTCCTCGACCGCCCGGCGCTCGGCGTGGTCGATCGCGTCCACGCGCCGCCGGAAGTACCACCGGATCACCCACTCGACGTCGCGCCGGCCGTAGTCGCCGGCGCGGAAGGCGTCTCCGAGCGACTCGACCGCCTCCGCCTCGACCGGGTAGAACGGGGCCGTCTCGCGGTACGTCTCGACGAGCTCGTCCGCGCGGGCCGCGACCTCGGCGGGCGTCGGGTCCATACCGGGCGAACGTCGGCCGCCGACAAAACGGTTCGGCGGGGCGCGCGGCGGGCGGACAGGAGGAGCGGCGGGCGGGGTCGACGCGCGGCGGGCGGAGCCGACGAGCGACGGGCG
>NZ_JAWOBM010000020.1:0-32583 GCF_046498025.1 Halorubrum sp. | reverse complement strand
ATGAGTATGACTCCGATAACGGGACTCACGGCCCGGTCGTCTGCGTTGAACAGGTTGCTTGGTTTCATAGTTTGAACCCAGCGGTCCACCGACGAAACGGCCCGCCCGCTCCGATCGGTTGCTGGTTAAGCAGTGATTATCCTACCCACCTTATGTACTTATTGGCATAAATATCAAGGTCGAAAATTTGGTGCGAGCGCGAACGCTCCTTGAGAGTATGCACCGCTTAACGACTCCAGGGCCCGGATCTCGCGCGGATCGACCGCGATCGCGTGTCCCGCACTCGAGGGACGCTTCGCGACTCCCGCGGGTCCTCGACGGCGTCGCTCCGTCTGTGACGGCACGCGTTTGAAGGGCCCAAAAGTGTCCGTGGCCGGTCGCGTTGACCGGGCTATCGGCGAGCCGGCTCGGCCCTTCGTCCGACGTCGACGACGGGCTCCATGTCGTGGGCGAAGCGCATCAGCCCCCACACGGGCGAGCGCTTCGCGCCGGCGGCCAGGATGTCGGCGTCGTCGTCGGTGAGGTTCTCGCCGGCCACCTCGATTTCGACGCGGATATCGTCGAAGGACTCCTCCGCGTGGTCCAGGTCGTGGATCATCAGTATCACCCGGGGGTCGAAGTCCACTCGGACGGTCGTTTCGAGGTCGTCCAACTCGATCTCGTTGGCGAGTGCGGTGACGCCGACAGCGACGTTCAGACAGCCGGCGAGTGCCGCGAGCGCCACTTCGATCGGCTCCATACGGTCGGTCGGATCGATGAAGCCGGCCGCCTCCTCCACCTCCTTCCACGCGCCCAGCGGCAGCGTGTACTCGCGGGTGTCACGCTTGATATCCTCTCCGCCGAGCGTGAATTCGTCGACGCTCGCTAGGCTGTGAAAGAGTCGCCCCTCATAGGGAGCGCGGGCGCCGAGCTCCATCTGAACCTCGTCGGGGTTCGCCGTCGCGTGCTCGATGAACTCGTGGAACCGCTCGAGGTCGACTCCCTGTTGTACTGTGTCTGTCGGCTGGTTCGTTGTCATGGGTCCTCTCCGAGTGCCCCTACGAGGCGGACGAACATGTAGGCGTCTCGTGATAATCGGCCGTCAAGTGACCGTCTCGCAGACGGTGCGCGAACGTCACGGGCTGCGAGGAGGCCGTCCGGATCGAGCCTGAGTCGATACGCCCGTATCGTCGCTCTGTGGCCGTTTGGTGGGAACATGGTCGCGTCTCGCAACGACGGACTCGAACGGGGACACCGGCGAAACGCGACGTCCAGCCGCGCCGTCGAATCCGCAGGCGCCCCAGCGGACAGGGAACGGTCCCGGTGTGGGGTCCCGGTTCGGGGGGACAATGGCGCGACACCGAACACCCGGGTGAGGGAGACGCGTACCGGCCGCGTTCACAGCCGCTGCACCCCGATGAAGTACGCCCTGTTACTGCTCCACCGACGTTCGAACACCGTCGGGAGGGCGAAGAGCACCTCCCAGCCGTCCGCCCTGCGGAAGCGGTCTCGGATTTCCCCGGGCGTTATCCCGTATATCTCGCGTTCGGTGCGACGGGCGTCTCCGAGCACGCAGTAGAGCCCGCCGCTGGCGAGGACGTCACCCAGCCCGTCGACGAACCGATCGCGTTCACGGTCACCCAGGATATGCAGCATCGCCGAGTCCACGATCGTTCGGAACGAGAGGTTCGCCTCCCTGAACCGCGACACATTGAGCGCGTCCCAGACGAGGAAGTCGGCGGCGACACGCCGCCACCGGGCTTTCTCCTTGGCCTGCCGGATCGCCGTCATCGAGAGGTCGATCCCGAGCACGTCGTGGCCGTGCCGGGCCAGAAACAGCGACAGCTCTCCGGTCCCGCATCCGACGTCCAAGACGGGGCTCCGGACGAGTCCGGCGTCGAGCAGCCGGACGAACGCCTGTTGTGGCCGACCGATGTCCCAGTTCGGGACCCCCGCGTACGCCGCGTCGTAGACGTGCGCGACCGGTCGTTCCGGGGCCGAAGACGGAACACTCATTCCCGCCACCGCTCGGAAAGACGGCGCATGCCACTCGGTTCAGGAGCGAGCAACGTAGTCGTTGTCCCCGGCCGCGCAACCGGGAGAGGGAGGGAGTCCGGGCGACCGCTCGCGACGTCTCGGCGTCCTCAGTGAACCGCGTTCCGTGGCGCTCAGAATACGCCGATCGTCTACCGAAGGGCCCAGGAAGACAACTAACCGCACCGCAGTCGGCGTGTGGGTTCCGTATTTGGCTTTTGACGGAGAGATTTTAATACTCTGGCAGCCTCCCGAGAGGCATAATGTCCGACGAATCGACGGGAGAAGACGCCGCCGACCTCGCGGTGTCCTTCCGGGAGACAGCGAGCCGCGCTCTCCCACCGGAAATACTCGAGGTAGAGTACGTCTACGGGGCGTTGGCTCACGCTCGACGTCGATACCTCTGTTACTCGCTTCTCGAAGACACACGGCGGTCGTTGACCGAACTGGCGACGGAAATCGTCGCGTGGGAGAGCGATATCCCCGAAGAGGCGGTCACCCAGTGCCAACGCGATCGGGTGTATACCTCCCTCTATCACACTCACGTCCCCACGCTGGTCGATACCGGAGTCGTCGACTTCGACGAGGAGAACGGGACGATTACGGCGGCTGAGAACGCGGACGAGGTGCTGGCCGCGCTGATCGGGATCGGAGCCGGTCTCGACGGCCGTGACGACGCACACGCAGGCGGTGAGACCGATGCCGAAGAGTGACAAGAGCGGACCGAACGGTGGCGCGGACCGGACTGTCGACCGAGACTCCCGGTGGCACCACGTCGTCCAACAACGGTACGAACCCGACCGAGACGGCGGCCTCACGACGGCGATCGTGTTCGCTCTCGCCGACGCCGAGGGCGTCGCGCCGACCGAGATGACCTCCCCGACGTTGTACGACGCGGTCGACGCGACCGGAATCGAACAGGCGTTGTTCGGCTCGGGGACGACCGCAGCCTCCGGTGAGGCGACGGGAACCGTCGAGTTCCGCTACGCCGACTACCTCGTCAACGTCGAGAGCGACGGGTGGATACACGTGTACGAGCCGACTCGGCCGGAGCGACCGTAGCCCGGGAGCGGTTTCGGGTGTTCGACCGCCCTTCGGGGCAGTATTTATAGGGTATCTGACTTTTTGTGCGAGCATGGTTCGGCAACCGGATCCGGCTCGACGGGCGGGACGTACGCGACGGTCGGCGGTGGCCCTCGCCGGAACCGCGGTGACCGCGTCGTTGGCCGGCTGTCCGACGCTCAACGCCGACGAGGCGTCCTACTGGTCGGACAGCCTCTAGGTCGACGTCGAGTACGACGACGCGCTGGCCGCCGCTCGCGAGGCCGGGTACGCGGTCGAGGAACCGTTTTACGTGAACTCGAGAGAGCCGCGCGGGATCGCTCCCGACGGGCTCGACGACCTCGAGACGCGGTTCGGCCCCGAATACCGCGTGCTCGGCTTCTCGCTGTTCCACACCGACCGCGTCTTCGTCGAGGTCGGCGTGACGGGCGAGACGCCCTCCCTTTCCCTCTTCGACGAGGCGACCGTCGCAGAGGAGTTCCCGATCGAATCGCTCCCGCCGGAGGCGTGGCTCGTGGACCGGCTCACGCTGACGTTCGACGTCTCGGAGGCCGACGCTCGCGAGCACGCGGCCGACCTCCGCGAGCAGGCGGCGGAGGGCACCGACATTCCGAGCGTGGCCGTGTCCGCCGCCGTCGACTTCGCGGCCGTCTACGAACGGGCCCTCGCGGAACGAACCGAAGCCAGCGGGTCACCGACGGGCGGCGACGGCTGGTACACGGAGACCTCGTTCCGCGACGACCGACGGTTCGCGACCGTCTACTTCATCGTCCAGAGCGCGGAGATACGACGACGAGACGGGGATCGGACGTACACGCTCAAACTGGACCGCCTCGGCGGGCTGTACGCACGGGTCGACCTTCCCGTCGGCGAAGAGATCCCCGAAGAGGAGTATCGAAACGTCTTTCGAGAGCTGTTCGAGGATATCGGGCTTCCCCCCGCGTCCGTCGACGAGCTGACCTTCGAGTACTCCCCGTCGATCTGGTAGCTCGCCTGCGCGAACATAGATAACAATTAACACGACACCGAGAGACGAGGGGGACATGCTCGACGATACGGTAGCCATCGTCACCGGCGGCTCGACCGGCATCGGCAAAGCGACCGCAGCGAAGTACGAGGAGCACGGCGCGACGGTCGTGATCGCGAACCGATCGGCGGACACCGGTCGCGAGACGGCCACGGAACTGGACTGCGAGTTCGTGCAGTGTGACGTGTCCGACTACGCGCAGGTGGAGGCGCTCGTCGAGGCGACCGTCGAGAAGCACGGTCGAGTGGACGCGATGATCAACAACGCCGGTATCGGCCGAACGGGGAGCGTCACCGACATGGACCTAGACGACTGGCACGACGTGATGCGGATCAACCTGAACGGCGTGATGCACGGGACGAGAGCGTCGATGCCGCACCTGCTGGCGTCCGAGGGGTGTGTGATCAACATCGCCTCCATCTACGGGCTCGTGGGGGCGCCCGGTGCGACCGCCTACGCCGCGGCGAAAGGCGGTATCGTGAACTTCACTCGGTCGGTCGCGGTCGATTACGCGCACCGAAACGTCCGCGTCAACGGCATCTGCCCGGGGTTCGTCGAGACGCCGATGACGGATCCGAGCTTCGAGTCCGACGAGTTCTACGAGTACGTCCACGGACACACGCCGATGGGGCGAGTGGCCCAGCCCGACGAGATCGCCGGCGTGGCGATGTTCCTGGCCTCCGAGGAGGCGTCTTACGTCACCGGCGCCAACATCCCGGTCGACGGCGGCTGGACGGCGCAGTAGCCGGGCCCCTCGCCCGCGGCCCCGTGCATCCCGCGGCAGTCATTTTTAAATCGAAGCTCTCTCACAGACGTTACTAATGAGTGACAGCATCCGCGCGTGGATCGACCGACATCGCCTCGTGAGCTTCGTCGCGATCGCGTACGCCTTCACCTGGACCGTGCAGGGCGCGCTCGCGTATTCCGGGATGGAGGCGTCGTGGACCCACTCGATCCTGATCGGCTTCGGCGGGTTCGGTCCCCCGGTCGGAGCGGCGGTCGTCGTCTGGGCCTCCGGCGGCAGCCTCCGCACGTGGGTCGGCCAGATGTTCAAGTGGCGGATCGGTGCGAAGTGGTGGGCGCTTGCACTGGGCCTTCCCGCCGTTATCCTCGCGGTCGGCGTCCTCCTGTTCGCCGCCGCCGGTGGCCCGCTCGACCTCTCCGGATTCGAATCGCCGTTCATCTACCTGTTCGCGATCGCGTGGGGGACCGTGTGGGGCGGCGGGCAAGAGGACCTCGGGTGGCGCGGCTTCATAGCAGAATAAGGCGGAAACCCACTCCTTTAGGGGTGGGAGGAAGCCGACATTATTGGATGAAATCCGCGGACGACAGCAACTCAATTCCCCAGCGTTTATGAATTACCGCTGATACACATGAGATATGGAAGTGCGACGGACTGTCCCTGTCACGCTCGACGTGGATAGTCACGATTCTGCACTTCTCCACGATACTGTCGATGCGTTCCTCTGGGCAGCACAATACGTCACAGATCACGCGTTCGATGGTGAATACGTTACCACCAGCAAAACGACGCTCAATGATGAGACGTATGATGACGTGCGATCCGAAACAGAACTTCACGCAAACCACGTTCAAGCAGCACGAAACAAAGCTGCGGATGCGTGCAAAGGTGTCGTTAAACGTTGGCAGCAGGGTAAGAAAGCATCCAAACCACACTTTACCAGTCCACACGTGGTGTACGACCATCGCTCGGCTACCTTTCACGACGATTGTGTGAGTCTTGCTACAATCGATGGGCGAGTCGAGTGTGAGTATGTCCTTCCAGACAGTCTCGGTGGGACGCCTCACGAACAGTACCTCTTTTCAGAGGACTACGAAGTGACAGGTGCCGAGCTCCACCGAAAGCACGGCGAGTGGCAACTTCACGTCCGCTGTAAGACGGACGTGGAGACTGACACGTTGGATCAGGCAACACCAGAGAACGGAACGGTTCTCGGGGTTGACCTCGGCGTGAATCAACTCGCTGTTAGCTCAACCGGAACGTTTTGGACTGGGAACGAATTCGATCACTGGCGTGGGGAATACGAGAAGCGCCGTGGGGATCTCCAAGTGAACGGGTCTCGATGGGCGCACGAGAACATGCAATCGGTTGGGCGGCAAGAGGAAGGTCGATTCAAGCAGATGCTGCACCGCATCAGCAATGAATTGGTTGAAGAAGCTCGGAAGAATGGGTGTGTGGTGATTGCGTTTGAAGACTTAACAGACATCCGTGAGCGAACTGGTGCGTCGTGGGGGCACAAGTGGGCGTTCAACCGAGTGTACGAGTATGTCGAATACAAAGCTGAAATCCATGGGATTTCAGTTGAGCAGGTATCTCCCGAGAATACGAGTCAGCGGTGTTCTGAGTGCGGGTTTACGCATCCGAATAATCGGGAGGGGGAAGCGTTCGAGTGTGTGAAGTGTGGATACGGGAACCATGCGGACTACAATGCAGCGAAGAACATTGGTTTGCGGTATCTCCGTCGGAACCAAACTGGGGACGGCGGAGGCGTACCCGTAGGCGTGCGCTTGAACAGCGGGACGTTGAACGCGAATGGAGAGTTTGAACCTCCTACCGAGAAGTCGGCCAGAGCGGGAGTCCATGCTGAAAGCCCACCTCTTTAGAGGTGGGTTAGCTTACGCTGCCCGTCCTGCAGGACTCGTACGGCGCGCTGGCGTCGAGCGCCGTCGTCGGCGTCACTTGGGCCACGTGGCACCTGCCGCTGTTTCTGAACGCCACGACCACCCACGCCGGGTGGGCGCGCTCCCAGCAGCTCCTCTGGATGGTCTCCATCTTCGCCGGGTCCGTCCTCTGGACGTGGATGTACAACAGCACCGGCGGCAGCGTCCTCGCCGTCGCGGTGTTCCACGCCGGCATCAACACGATGGGGATCTACCACCCCGCCGATCGGGCTGCGCTCGTCCCCGGCGGCGTGCCGGACCCGTGGCTGAACCTGCTGGCCGAAGTCACCGGCGCTGTTCCGCTCGTGTTGGTCGCAATCATCCTGATCGTCGTCTACGGCGGCGACCGCCTCGCGAATCGTGACCCGCCCACCCCCCGAGACGCCGGCCTTCCGCCGGCGGATCGAGAGGACGCCATCGAGTCGGTGGCCCGTGACTGACCCCATGCGCGCGTGGCTTCGTCAGCGATCGCCTCCGCGCGCACTGCCGACAGCTCCCGTCGTTCTGACGACATTTTATCTGCCGGCGCGATGAATGCCCGCGTTGAGGTGTGACCACACGTGAGTTCCTTTCTGATACTCTACGGAACGGGCGAGGGACAGACGGCGAAGATCGCGGCGCGGATCGCGACCGCCATCGGCGAGCGCGGCCACGAGACGAGCGCGATCGACGTGCGCGACAGACCGGACTCGTTCGCGCTCGACGAGTACGACGCCGTCGTCGTGGGCGCCTCGATCCACGTCGGCGAACATCAGTCGGAGGTGCGCGAGTTCGTCGCCGCGAATCGAGACGCTCTCTCGGGGCTGCCGACCGCGTTCTTTCAGGTGTCGCTCTCCTCGGCGAGCGAGGAGAAACGCGCCGAGGCGGCGGAGTACGTCGAGTCGTTCCTCACGGAGACCGGGTGGCACCCGGACCGGATCGGCCAGTTCGGCGGCGCGCTCCGGTTCTCCGAGTACGGGTTCCTCAAACGCCTCATGATGAAACGGATCGGCAAGGACCTGCTCACTGACGAGCGTGACCCGGGCGGCGACGTCGAGTTCACCGACTGGGACGCCGTCGACGCGTTCGCGGCCGACGTGGCCGCGTTCGTCGAGGGGCGCCTCGGCGTCGTCCCGGACGCCGGCGACGACCCGACGACATGACGGGCTCGCACTCCTCATATCGTCTCACGCGTCCGTACGTGGCGGCCTCGACGCTCACCCTCCTGCTCGCGGTCGTCGCGGCCGGTGTCGGGCTGTTCGTCCCGGGGTTCTACCGGGACGCGGCGGTCCTCATCCCGCAACTGTACGGGCAGGACCTGCTGACGCTCGTCGTCGCCGTTCCCGCGCTCGCCGTCGCGCTCGTGTACGCGCGTCGCGGGTCGCTCCGCATGTACGTCGTCTGGCTCGGCGTCACCGGCTACTTCCTCTACACGTACGCCTCGTACGCGTTGCTCACGTCGTTCAACGAGCTCTACCTCGTCTACGTCACGCTGTTCGGGCTGACGCTGTTCACGCTCGTCGGCGGCGTCGCCCGCGTCGAACCGAGAGAGCTGCAGGCCGCGCTCGACGGGCATCCGGTCCGGGGGTACGTCGCCTTCCAGGCGCTCGTCGCAGGCCTCGTGGCGCTGCTGTGGCTCGCCGACGTCGGGCCGGCGAGCCTCGCCGGCGCGAGACCCGCGAGCATCGCCGAGACGACGCTTCCCGTGCCGGTCATCCAGTCGCTGGACCTCGGCGTCGTCGTCCCGGCGTTCGCGCTCTCGGCGGCCCTCCTCCGGAGGCGGCGAGCGTGGGGGTACGTCTTCACCGGCGTCCTCCTCGTGAAGGGCACCACCCTTGGCCTCGCGGTCCTCGCCATGATCGCCGTCATGCTCCGGAGCGGCCAACCGGTCCCGCTCCCCCAGATCGCGCTGTTCGCGGTCTTGAGCCTCACCGGACTCGCTCTCACGGTCAGGTTCGTCCGAGCGATCCCTCCCGGAGACGCTCCGACCCGCCCGCGCGCCGGCGCTGAGACGCGAGTCCCCGAGCAGTGACACGTTTCGTGCGGCACGAGCGCGAGCAACGCGCTACGCGCGTGTCCGAAACTCTCCGCGATCACCCGACGATACCCGCTCGCGGTCGACGCGGATCGCGGTCGCCGTCCGTCTAACTATCCCTCTCAGTCGCCTGGTGTCGCTCGTATGCCACGGTCACTCGACGGGGCGTCCGCCGGCGACTCGGTCCGGGCCCTCACTGTGGGCGGGGCGGTCTCGGCTCGCGAGGCGGTCGCCGGAGATACCGGGGAGCGCCGGATCGACGAAACCGAGCACACTCTCGCCGGCAAATCGCGATGACGACGCTGCTCAATGGGCTTCTGGGGGGGGCTGGCCGTCGGCGGTCGCGGGTCGTCGTCTCCCCGAACGGTCTTGGTCGCCTGGTTCCTGTACGGCGGAGTCGCCGGCGTCGGCCTCGTCGTGATCGAACTGTACGTGCTGCGAGTCCTGAGCGTTCCGCCCAGCTTCGACGTTGCTCTCGGGGTCGCGGTCGCCCGGAGCGCGGTCCTGTTCGTCGGCGCGTTCCTCGCGTGGCGGAAGGCCCTCTCGCGCCCCTCCGACCGCTCCTACGTGGCCGAACTGTTCGCGTACCACATCGTCTTCGGCGTCGGCTTCGCGGTCTGGATACGGCTGAGTTGGATCACCTGACTGCTCGGCGGAATCGCCTGAGGGACACCGACGGACCGGATCCGGATACGTTCGGGGCGTTACTCCGCTGAGACTCCGTCGAGGGTCGAGTTCCCGTCGGTGAGGAGTCGGGTCGCGCGGCGTCGGCCGGACTCGGTCGGCCGCCAGAACTCCGAGGCGCCGGCGGGGAGACGGGTACCTTGGAGGCCGCCGCCGCCGATCGAGGGCCGTGGCGACCGAGCGATCCAGGACAGCGACACCGTATTTATTGTCTATCGGCGTACACGACCGGCAGAGGCGGCTCAGATGAAACTCATCACACACGTTCGGGAGCGTGAGTGGGTAGTGGTGGCCGGGTACGTCCTGTTCGTCGCGCTGATGGTCGCCGGCTACTACTACAACATCACGTTCGTCCAGTTGGGGCTCATCGACCTCGGGACGCGTCTCGTCGAAATGTCGGAGACCGTCGTCTCGCTGTGGATGGGGGCGCTCGCGATCGTGACGCTCGTCGTTGCGGTCGCGACCGGCGTGACGATGGACCGCCGCGGCTGGAGCACGGACCTCCGGACGAAGCTCCGGCTCCTGTTCGGCGTGGTCTGCCTCCAGTTCGCGCTCACGGTCGTCGCCCCGATGATCCGGACCGTTCCCGCGTTCGGCGCGTGGGTCGTCCTCGCGTCGCTCGGGCTCGGAGTCGGATTTCCGGTCTCGTTCTCTCTCGCGATCGACCTGATCCCGGTGCCGGACCGAGGGTACGTCGCGGCGGCGATCACGGCGGTCGCGTACTTCCTGGCGAACGCGATTCCGCTCACCTGGTCGGTCGACGTCTTCAGCCGGCTGATGGTCGCCGCGATGGCGCCGGGTATCCTCGTGCTCGCGGTGCTGTCGTTCGCCGGCTTCGATCGCCTCGATACGGTCCTCGACGCCCTCGGCGCGCAACACGAGACATACGGAACCGGGCGATTCTGTCACGGGAATCCAGTTCAGGCGCGGAGTCTCGCGTTCGCCGTCCCGGTCGTGCTGATGTTCGGCGTGTTCTTCGTCGACAGCCTCGGATTCCTCCGGATCATCGACACGCCCTCGCTCCTGCTGACCTCCTGGCAGTCCCCGGAGGTCTCGACGCGGCTGTTCATCGCCGTCGCACACGTCGTCGGCGCGGTGATGGCCGGCGTCATCTACGCGAACTACTCGCTCTCGCGCGTGTTCCTCTGGACGTTCGCGCTGTTCGCCCTGACGCACGTCATGTACACCTCTGACCTGCGGTTCGCCGCGGTGTTCCCGTCGATTGCCGGCGACGGGACGTCTCCCCTCAATCCCGCGCTGTACGCCGTCGCCGTGAGCTTCTACACGACGCTGAACTTCGCGCTCTGGCCCGACCTCTCGACGCCCCAGACCGTCGGCACTCACGCCGCCATCGGTATCGGCGTGGCCGGGTGGCTCGCCACGTTCTCGAGCACCGCGCTCGCCCTGTACTTCCAAGCGGTCGAACTCACGCTTCTCTCGCACCTGAACGTGGTCCAGGCGCTCTCCCTGCTCCTCTTATTCGGGCTCGCCGTGGGCCTGTACGCCAAACGGGTGGTCGAACTCGCTCGCGGTCACGGAGGTGCGAGCGCATGAGTCCGACGGAGGCCATCCCGCTGCTCCTCGTCGTCCTGCTGATGATCTCCGCCGGCGGCGACGACGTCCGGGAGATGTCCGTGTCGTTCGAGGGGGACACCGACGTCGACTCGGTCGCCGACGTCCACGTCGTCGCCGGCGGGACCGCCACCGTTCCCGGAGCCACGACCGTCGACGGCGACGTCTACGTGATCGGTGGCACCGCAGTCGTCGACGGGACGGTCGACGGCGACGTGACGCTACTTAACGGGAACCTCTCTGTCGGTGACGGTGCGACCGTCACCGGGACCGTCCAGACGTATTCGGGCGCCGCCGCGGTCAGCCCCGACGCGTCGGTCGGGCGCCTCTCGCAGTTCGAGGCACCCGCCCCCTCGAGCTCGCCCGCACAGCGGGTCGGCGGGTTCCTCCTGCAGCTGATCGTCCTCGGCGGGTTCGGATGGCGGCTCGTCGAGCGACACCCCCGCGTCGTCGAGAACGTGGGCGCGGCCATCGCCGAGCACGCGCTCGTCAGCGGCGTCGTCGGGGTGCTCGGTGCGACGACTCTGGTCGTCCTCTTCGTCTACATGGCGTTCACCCTCATCCTGCTCCCGGTGGCGGTCGTCGGGCTCCTCGGCCAGTTCCTGATCGTCCTCTACGGTCAGGCCGTGTTCGGGTATCTCATCGGAACGCGTCTTCCGATCGAGCGCGACGGCGTCGCGACGCTCGCGGGGGTCGCCGGGTTCCTGCTCGCCTTCGAGGTCCTCGGGGCCGTTCCGTTCCTCGGGGGAATCGCACAGCTCGTCGTCGCCGCCGTCGGGTTCGGTGCCGTCCTGAACACGTATTTCGGCCTCCAGCGGTTCGAGCCCGTCGCCATTCCGAGTGAATCGTAGGAGTTCACCCGCGGACCGAGCCGTCGTTCGGCGACGACCGGCCGTCGCGCTGACGCATCTGTCAACGGGACGCGACGACGGATCGCCTGCCCCCGACGCCGGAACCGACGCCTTATGCTGAAGCGGCGCCATTGATACGTGATGACAAGAAACACGGCTCCGGCCCCCTGTCCGTCAGGGGACCAATACGAATGTCGGGACTGTCTCGACCGCTTTTGCACCGACGACGGTCTCTCGTCGTGTCCGGAGTGCGGCGGCGACGTGGAGAACCTCTCGAAGCCCCGCGAGTAGCGGCGAGCGCGGTCGTCTCGGCCTCGGGATCGCGCGTAGTCACCACTCCGACGTCGCCCTCCGCTCTCCCGGCGTCATCCAGCGTCCTCGTTGACGCGGGTCGATACCGTACGGCACGTTTTTGTTGTCAGCTGTCCTATGGTAGGAATGGCACAAGCAACTCCTCGGGTTTCGCTCCCGCGCGCGGGCGGCACCCTCGCTCGCCGTACGGCCCTCGGCGTCTTCGTCGCGGTTCTCGCCCTGCTCACCACGCAGGCGATCGTCGACGCGGCCGAAATCGCGGTCGGCGTGACCGGCGCGATGTCGCCGTTCGCGCCCGCGGCGTTGGTCGGGTCGACGATCGCTGCCGGGACGGGCGCCGCGCTCACCTACGCCGCCGTCGACAGATTCAGCGCCCGCCCGGTACGGAACTTCGTCGCGATCGCGACGGCGGTCTTCGTCATCATGCTCGTCCCCGTCTTCGTCGTCGCGCCCGCGATGGGGGTCACGTCGACCGGGCAGGGCGTGCTGGTCCTGTATCACCTGCTCGTCGCGGTCCCACTGACGGCGTTCATCGTCGGCGCCGTCGGCCGCTGATCGCCTCTTTTCGTATCGACGACCGCTCCGCGTTGGAGCTTCGCGTTGGCGACGCGGCCGGATTTCGATCGCGGCGCTCGGGTTTGACCGCATCGCTCGGTTTCGATGCTGTCGCTCGAAGCGAGCCGCCGAGTTCTCGACTCTCACGGACGCGGAGACCGGTGTTCCGCTCCTCGCGAGCATCGGTGATGTCTCGATCGCGGACCGGAGGAGTCCACGGCGACAGGTCGCGAACGCGGACGGCCGCTCACTCGGCGACTGAGAAGCGTCCTACGGCTATAGGAGGACGGCACGCGTCTGCCTCGGCATGAAACGCGTGTACTGGGTCGCTGTCGGTCTCGGGGCGGTCGTCGTCGCCGTCCTCGTCGCGTACGCGGTCTTCGCCGGCGTGCTGATCGCTTTCGACGTGGCGTCGTACTCGTCGGACGGCGTCACCGTGTCGGAACTCGACTACGAGGACGCCCTCGATCGGGCGGAGGACGCCGGATACACGGTCGAGCGCGTCGGGTCGAGCGGGTTCCACCCGGAGGGTATCGACGAGCTCGACGCCGAACTCGGACCGGAGTACGAGGCGTTCAGGGTCACGTTCGACCACTCGGAGACGAAGCGACTGTGGGCGACGTTCTACGCCGACGAGGGAACGACCGTCGTGACGCTGTTCGCGGACGACGCGCGCGGGGAGTTCACCGTCGACGACCTCCCGCCCGACGAGTGGCTCGTCGACCGGTTCACGCTGCTGTTCGAGATGGACGAGGCGACCGCGGAGGCCTACATCGAGGAGCTGAAAGAAGACGTTCGCACCGGCGACCCCAGCGAACCCGGTGCGGGAACCCCGGAGCTGCAGGTCGACGAACCGGTCGCGTTCAGGGCCACGTACGACGAGTTGACGACCCGCGCGACAGCGGTCAACGCGACCTCCTCGCCCGGGTCCGGCTGGCACGAACGCGAGTACTACGCGGGCGAGGAACGACTCGGCAGTATCGAGTTCGTCCTGCCGCGGGCGACCGTCACGCACGAAGCGGACGGGTACACCTACCGCGTCCACCTCGATTACCACGGCGGCGTTGAGGTTGACGCGCAGACGCGCGCGACCCGGACGTTCGAGGAGGAAGACGTTCGCGCCGTCTTCCGCCAGATGTTCGAAGAGATGGGCATCCCGCCGGAGACGGTCGATCACCTGCAACTCGAGTATCGCGGGAGCGTGTGGTGATCAGACGAGCAGATGATCGTGCGCGAAGCCGTATTTAATTGAGCGGAGATATGCTCGGAGAAGCATGCGCGGGACCGGATTCGAACCGAAACCAGACGTGCTCGCTCCGCTGCGCGCGTCTGGTAGGATTCGAATCCTCATGACGACGCTTCTCCTCGCGAGACTGCTCGGAGAAGCATGCGCGGGACCGGATTCGAACCGAGACGAGAAATGCTCGCTCACTTCGTTCGCTGCGCCTTTCTCGCCGGGCTCAAATCGGCTCCTGCTCCCTCGCTCAGTCGCTTCGCTCCTTCGCTCAGTGCGCGGGACCGGATTTGAACCTCGGTCACTCCGCGATGCTCCGTTCCCTGCTTCGAATCCTCAGCACCCATTCGCGGCTCACGAACTGTTCGCCGCGTATGCGCGGGACCGGATTTGAACCGGCGGACCCCTACGGGATAGCGTCCTAAGCGCTACGCCTTTGGCCTGGCTCGGCAACCCGCGCGCGGCGTATCGTACCCGAGTCGCTCAAAAATAGTTGTCGCTACCGCCCCGCCGACGTCGGTCCCTCAGGCGACCCTCAGAAGTTCGGCTCGAACGGCAAGCGGTCGAGCACCGCCTCCTCACCGACTCGGTCGAGGAACCACTCCGCGAACAGCACCGCCGCCACCCCGAGCCCGATGCCGAACAGCGTGTCCGAGAGGTAGTGCGTCCCGAGGTAAATCCGCGAGAACGAGATCAGGCCGGCGAAGCCGACGGCGACGGCGAACGGGAGCTCCTCGGAGCCCCACGCGATCCCCGCGTAGGCCGTGACGGCGGCCGAGTGTCCGGAGGGAAACGAGCTCGTGGTCCCGGCGTCGCCCTCGGTCACGCAGACCGGGTTCGGGGGGAAGGGACGCTCGACGAGCGTCATCAGCGCCCAGACGACGACGCCCAGCAGCGAGAGCGCGACGACGCTCTTGACGAACTCCTCGCGCCAGCCGGCGAGGTAGAACAGGCCGACGATCACGACGCCGGCCGTGACGGAGCCGAGGCCAGTTATCGACGTCATCATCTCGGTCAGGAACGGCGTTCGGATCGCGGCGACGAACTCGGCGGCGAGACGGTCGATCCACCGAATCGCGCTCATGACCGCACCGATCTGCGCGTGCATGGTTACCCGACCCTATCGGGCGGACGAGTATAGGCGCTCGCCTCAGGCGCAGAACGCGCAGTCGCAGTAGCGCTCGCAGACCGGGTTGTCGCAGTCGGCGTTGCGCGCCGAACAGTGGGTCCGGCCGTGGCGGATCAGCAGCACGTGGAGCGGGTAGATGAGCTCGTCGGGCACGATCTCGTCGAGGGCGACGTGGGCGGCCTGGTTCGAGGCCGACTCGGGGACGAGCCCGAAGCGCTTCGAGACGCGCTCGACGTGCGTGTCGACCGCCATCGTCGGCTTCCCGAAGTGGAAGTTCAGGACCACGCTGGCGGTCTTCGGGCCGACGCCCTTGATCGCCGTGAGCCAGTCCTTCGCGTCGGCGGTCGCCATCGCGTCGAGGAACGCCAGCGAGTAGGCGCCGCCGGTCTCCTCGCGGATCGCGGCGAGCGCGCGCTGGATCCGGGCGGCCTTCTGATCGGCGAGCCCCGCCACGCGGATCGTCTCTGCCAGCTCGTCGTGGTCGGCCGCCTCGAGCGCCGCGAAGTCGGCGTAGCGGTCGAACAGCGCCTCGGCCGCGCGGCTCGTGTTCGCGTCGGCGACGTTCTGCGAGAGGATCGTCGTCACCAGCTGGCGCACGCCCTCGCCGGGCTTGGCGGTCGGGTCGGCGCCGTGCTCGGCGACGCGATCCACCGGCTCGTACAGCGACACCAGCTCGTCGTGGAGCTCGCGCACCCTCGTCTCGTCCCACGCTTGCATGGACATAGCAGGCGTACGGACGGCGCGGACTTCAGGGCGACGGCCTCCGCGCCCGAGACCGGCTCTCTGAGAGCGACCCGCCGCGGGGGCTTTTTATACCGGAACGCCGAACGAGCAGGTATGTATCGAGCGAGCGATCGCGTCGACAACGCGGCGTGGATCGACCGGCTCGACGACGCCTGCGCGACGCTCGACCTCGACGAGGAGGCGCTCTCGACGGCGACGGATCTCTTCCTGTCGCGGGCGCCCGACGACGACCGCGGGAAGCGCGTCACCGCCGCCGCGAGCCTCTACGCCGCAGCGCTGATCCGCGGACAGGAGCGCTCGCAGTCCGCCGTCGCCGACGCGATGGACGTCTCCCGGCTCTCCGTCCAGAAGCGTTGGAAGTCGATTTTAAAGGACGCCGGCTTCTCGCCGCCGACGTGGTAGGCGGACCCGCGTCGGGTCGTCGTCATCGCTTCGTCACCGCGGCGTCGCCACGACGCCGAGGTGGTCCTCGTGGAACCGGTCGAGCCGCCGCGTTTCCAGGATCTCGTAGGTCTCGCGGAGCTCGTCGAGCGCGGCGTCGAACACGTCGCTCGGCGCCGCCGTGGCGTCCTCGCTGCGCGCCTTCACGGCGAGCAGCAGCCGACCGTCCGCCGCGAGGAACCGCGCGTTCCGCGCCGCGACGGTCGCCTGCCCCCGCGTCGCCACGTCCTGGACGACCGCGTCGACGTCGGCCTCGACCACGTGCGCGTACGTCTCCGGCTTTCGGGCGTCTTTCAACAGCGGGAACAGCCGATCGCGCGGCTCCGCGGCCTCGACGAGGTCCCTCGCGGGCCGCGGGGCGAACTCCACCGCGTAGGTCGGTCCCGCGAAGTCGGCGACGTGGCTGACGGTCGTCCCGCTCGCGGCGCCGAGGTACAGCACCGTCTCGCCACCGGAAAGGCCGGTGTCGAGCCCGAGATCGAACATGCCGCCGAGCTTCGACCGCTCGGGGTCCCACGCTCGCCAGCCGTCGGCGGTCGGCTCGCCGTACACGGGCGACCCCCGCGTCGCCAGCCGCGTCTCGCCGGCGATCTCCCGGCGCTCGACGCCGTCCGGCAGGTCGGGGTCGCTCACGCGTCCACCTCCGCGTCGGCGTCGTCGTCAGTCGCGCCCTCCGCCCGCGCCCGGATCGTCGCCATCCGCTCGCGGAGCTCGTCGTGGAGCGTCTCCCGGCGCTCACCGGCGTAGTGGTCGACGCGGGCGGCCAGCGTCAGCTTCCCGGCGAGCGCCCGCGCGGCCGACCCTCGGTCTTCGGGGCGGGTGTTCCGGACGTAGTCGTGGGTGTAGATGACCCCGTGTTTCGGCGACGGCGCGCGCCCGGAGAGGTGCGCGAACAGGGCGTCCTCAGCGCCGAGCACCTGCACGGTGCCCGACGGTTTCTTCGCGAGCGACTCCAGCCCGCCGGCGAGCGCGATCAGCCGCGCCGCGAGCTCCGGCCCGGCCATCTCGGCGAGGTTCGGCGCGACCGCGGGGGCGATCCGGTCGATCGTCTCCGCGAGCGCGTCCCGCTCGGCGGCGAGCTCGACGACCCGCTCCGCCAGCGACACGGCCCGGCGCTCCGACTCGCCGTCGGGCTCGCGGGCCGCGACGGCGCGGGCGCCCGCGATCCCCGGCTCGGCGTCGTCGAACAGGCTCCCCGCCCACTCGGCGGCCCGCTCGGCCAGTTCGTTGGCGGTGCGCTCGCAGTCGTCCATCGCCCGCACGGCGTGGATCAGCTGCCGGTCGTCGGCGCGCTCGCGCTCGCGGACGGTCGCGCGGGTGGCCGCCACGGTCGCCTCGTGGAGCCGGTCGTAGTAGTCGTCGGTCGAGTCGGCGAACCCGGACTCGACGGCGAGCGCCGGCCAGTCGCGCGGCCGCTCGGTTTCCCCGTTCGCGATCCGGTCGCGAGCGGCGGCCGCGTCGCGTCCGGCCGCCTCGTCGGCGGCGCGGGCCGCGAACCAGCCCGCGTCGGCGTCGGTGTCGGTCATTACCCGCGGCTACTCGTTCCCGTCGTATAGGCGTTCCCGAACGGCGTGGGGCGCTGGGCGGTCCGGTCCCCGTCTCACGAGGCGGCCGCCGCGTCGTCCTCGTCCGCGTCGTCGCCGTCCTCGGTCTCCTCCTCGTCCTCCGACCGGAGGGCGGCGAGCATGCCGTCCGGATCGGAGCGGAGGTCCGCGACGGTCGCGCCGGCGAACGCGCCGAGCGCGGCGCCGCTGCTCGCGGCCTGTCGATTGAACAGTCCGCCGACCGCGGCGCCGACGGCCGCGCCGACCGCGGCGAGCTTTGCCCGAGAGAGTGCGCGTCGAATGCGTGACTTCATGCCAGACACATTTCGGTGTGATTACATAAAACCCACCGACCGTCGTCGCCGATCCGGACTTCGCGGTCGCGGGGGCCGGAAGACTGCGGTCGGGGTCGCGCCGCTACCACCGTCAGGGTCGTCCCGCCACCGCGATCACTGCAGTCGCTTCGTCGTCTCCACGAGGGGGTGGCGCGCGTAGTCGACGACCTCGATGTCGGTGATGTGGCGGAGCCCTTCCTTCTCGGCGGTCTTCGCCATCCCGAGGTCGACCGTGTGTTCCGGCACGATCACGTACGCGTCCATCGTCTCGATGCCGGCGTCGTGGGCGGCCATCACGCGGTGGTGGCCGTCGGCCAGGTGGAGCGTCCCGCCGTTGTCGATCACGACGAGCGGCTCGGCGAGGCCGCGTTTCAACTCGTACTGGCGTCCCTCCAGCTCGTCGGCGTACACCCGCGCCTGGGTCGGAATGAGGTCGGTGAGCTCGACCTCTCGACGCTCTTCGCTGAGGCTCACCCCGTGGATCTGTTCGAGCGTCCGCATCAGCTTCCCGACCTTGCTCGGCGTCGCGCGCTCGATCTGCGACCGGACCACGTCCGTGTTCGAGATGATGCCCACGAGGTTGTCGGCGTCGTCGACCACCGGTAGCCGCTGGATCCCCGACCGCAGGATCACGCGGGCGGCGTCGGTCACCTTCATGTTCGGGTGCGCGACGATGAGGTCGTCGGACATCACGGTGAAGACAGGGGCCTCGTTGTCGGCGAGCAGGAGGTCGGCGGCCGAGACGAACCCCTCGACCGTCCGCCCCTGCGTGACGGGGAACCCGTTGTGGCCGTCGCTCTCGGCCATCCGCCGCGCGACCTCGCCGACGGTCTCGTCGGGACTGACGGTCTCGACGTCACGGGTCATGTACTCGCCCACGGTCGGTTTCCCGCTCATCGTCCGCCGTTTGTCCCGGCGGAACAAAAAGGGGGTGGGGCAGATCGGCGGAGCGTGGAGCGCGCTACGGCCCCTCGTGAACGGCGAACTCCGCCGCGTTGACGACGTAGTGCGCGACTATTGGCACGAGGAGGCTCCCCGTGACGACGAACAGCCCGGCGAGCGCGACCCCGAGCGCGGCGGTGACGACGATCCCGAGACGCCCCTGCGCTCCGTGTCCGAGGCCGAAGACGACGGACGAGCCGACCGCGAGGAGCCACGGGTCGACCGCGAAGCCGGCGGCGAGCGCGCCCACCAGCGCGCCGCGGAACAGCGCCTCCTCGGAGACCGCGACGGTCGGGAGCGCGACGCCGAGAAGCAGGCCCCACTCGCCGGCGGTGCCGGGAGCCATGGCCGCGCGGAGTCGGTCCGAGGCGGTGACGCCGATCCGCGTTCCCAGACGGACGGCCGCCTGGTTGCCGGCGGCGAGGGCGATCCCGGCGGCGGCTCCGAGGCCGACGAGGCCCGGGGTTCCGAGCGACGCGAACGCCGACGCCCCGAGGGTCGGATGCGTTCCGCCGATCCCGAACGCCGTCGCCGGCACCGCGGTCCACCACGCGACGGCGGTGAGGACCGCGAGCCCGACCGCCTGGGACGTCGCGGCGTTGACGAGCAGTGACCGAGTCGTCAGGGCCGGCCGGCCGTCGGGGGCGTCACCTGAGAGGACTCCGGTCTCGCCGTTCTCAGTGGCCCTCGCTGAGGCGTCGTCGCTCCGGGGAGCGGTGTCGCGGTCCCGATCGAAATCGTCGTCGACGGCGTCACCTCGGGATCCGACGCTGTCGCCCCGGGAGTCGACGATCCGAGCCCGCTCTAGCACGCGTCGGGAGCGGCGGGTGAGAATCAGAAGCAGCAGCGTCAGCGCGGCGGTCGCGAACGCGAACGCCGCCCACTCGGGCATCGAACGGGTGCCGAGGCGGGATTACTGCGGACTCGGGCTGGAGGGACCGGAGACGCTCCCCTCCTTCAGGGCCGAGCCGGTGATCGACTTGAGCCGGGAGACGAGCGAGTCCTTGTCGGCTTCGCCCTCCAGGGCGATGTCGAGGACCTCGCTGATGTGCGAGACCGGGATGACCTCGATCATCTCCTCGTACTCGTCTTCGATCATCACGTCCTGCTCGTTCGCCTGCGGGATGATGACGCGGGTGCAGCCGGCCTTCGCGGCCGCCTCGATCTTGTGGGTCACGCCGCCGACGGGGAGCACGTCGCCCCGCACCGACAGCGAGCCGGTCATCGCGAGACTCTGGTCGACGCCCACGTTCTCCAGCGCGCTTATGACGGCGGTCGCGACCGTGATGGACGCGGAGTCGCCGTCGACGCCCTGCTGGCCCGCCTGCACGAACTGGATGTGGATGTCCATCTCCGAGATGTTCTCGTCGGAGAACTTCTTGATGATCGCGGAGACGTTCGACACCGACTCCTGGGCCATCTCTTTCAGCTGGCCCGTGGCGATCACTTCGCCGGGGCCCTGCGAGGGCGCGACCTCGGCCATCACCGGGAGCATGATCCCGGAGTCCTCGCCCATCACGGCGAGCCCGTTGACGCGGCCGACGACGTACCCCTCGGAGACCTGCAGTTCGTAGTCCTTCCGGCGCTCGATGAAGTCGTCCGCGAGCTGCTGTTCGATGGAGCGCGAGCGCCCCTTCGCCTGCAGCACGTGGTCGCGGGTGGTCAGGTCGGCGTCCTCGCCGCGGGCGATGTCGCCGGCGACGCGGACGAGCCCGCCGAGGTTCCGGAACAGGAGGGTGAGGTGGCCCTTCCGGCCCGAGCGGCGCTTGGCCTCGAGGATGACCTCCTCGACGGCCTCGGCCGTGAACTCCGGCAGGCGGCCGTCCTTCGCGACCTCCTGGGCGATGAACCGGACGTACTTCCGGCGCATCTCCGGGGTGTCCTCGATGGTGTCCTCCATGTACACCTCGTAGCCGTACCCCTTGATCCGGCTCCGGAGGGCCGGGTGCATGTTCTCCATCGCGTCGAGGTTCCCGGCCGCGATCATGACGAAGTCGGTGGGGACGGGCTCGGTCTGGACCATCGCGCCCGAGGAGCGCTCGGACTGGCCCGTGATCGAGAACTCGCCCTCCTGGATCGCCGTCATGAGGTGCTGCTGGCTGCGGATGTCGAGCGTGTTGATCTCGTCGATGAACAGCACGCCCTTGTTCGCCTTGTGGATGGCCCCGGCCTCGACGCGGTCGTGGCTGGGTGTCTCCATCCCGCCGGACTGGAACGGGTCGTGCCGGACGTCGCCGAGCAGCGCGCCGGCGTGCGCGCCGGTGGCGTCGCGGAACGGCGCCGTCTTCGTGTCACCGTTGTTCACCAGCAGGTTCGGGATCATCGCGTCGGAGCCGCGGTTCAGGTAGCGGAAGACGAGGTAGACGACCCCGGCCGCGATGATGCCGACGAGGATCTGACCGACGATGATGAGCGCGTAGCCCAGCACGACGGCGATGATGATCCACATCAGCAGCGACCGCATCTGGTTGCGCTTGCGCGCCTCCTCGCGGTGCGCGTCGACGATCTGGTCTCCCTTCCCCGCGGGGACCGTCCGGACCTTCGGCTTGTTGCCGTCGTCCGGGTTGTGGTACACCAGGACGTCTTGGAGCTCCTCTTTCGGGAGCAGTTCGGACATCGCCTTCGCGAGCATCGACTTCCCGGTCCCGGGCGAGCCGATCATCATCACGTGGCGGCGCTGCTTGGCCGCCTTGATGATCACGTCGCGGGCGTGCTCCTGTCCGATCACCTGATCGACCAGGCGATCGGGGATCTCGAGTTCGGCGGTGGTGTCGATCTTGAGCCCGCCGAGGAGGTCGTCCTCGTCGGGATCGTCTTCGATCTCGGCACCCTCGACCTCGACCGAGCTCCCGAGCTCGTCGATGCCGCCGTCGTCGGTCGGTTCGGTGACACCCTCCGGGGTGGCGCCGTTCTCGTCCCCGTGACCCGCGCCGACGTCCGGATTCGGACCGTCGTCGACGACGATCCCGTCATCCCAGACCTCGTCCGGGTCGTCGTCGTCGTCCACCGGCGTCGGTGCCTCGTCCGCCTCTTCGGCCTCGTCGGCCTCGGTGGGCGCGCGGGCGCCGTCGTCAGGAACGACGTCATCGGGAGCGACGTCGTCGGGGGCGTCCTCGCCGTTCCCCTCCGCGTCCGAGCCGATCTCGTCCGGGTTCTCGGGGTCCTCGGTCGGAGGGTCGTTCGCGTCCTTTTCGTTGCTCATAGAATCGGGTATCGCTAAGAGAAACGAAGGGTCGGCTACTGATATACTTTCTCCCCACGGCGGATCCGTAGCCGGGCCATGAAACGCCATTGAGAGCCGCTAGAGGCCTTGATATCGCGGTTCGAACTGTCCCACGGGGTTTATAAATAATGGCTACCCAACGTGGATCCATGCGCGGGTTCTACATCGGGCGGTACCAGCCGTTTCACGACGGCCACCGGCACATGATCGAGGAGATCGCCGGGGAGGTCGACGAACTCGTCTTGGGGATCGGTTCCGCCGGCGACTCCCACACCACCCGGAACCCGTTCACCGCCGGCGAGCGCGTGATGATGGTGACGAAGGCCGTCGAACACCTCGATATCACCACCTACGTCGTCCCCATCGAGGACCTCGACCGCAACTCCGTGTGGGTGAGCCACGTCCAGAGCATGACCCCGCGGTTCGACGTCGCGTACTCGAACAACCCGCTCGTCGTCCGGCTGTTCGAGGAGGCCGGCGTCGAGGTGCGCGGCTCGCCGATGTTCCGCCGCGACGTGTTGGAGGGAACGGAGCTGCGCGAGCGGATGATCCACGGCCACGACTGGGAGGCGCTCGTTCCGGAGACGGTGATAGACGTGATCGAGGAGGTGGGCGGCGTCGCTCGGATCCGCCGGATCGCGGAGACCGACGCGAACGGCGACTCGCCGTCGGACGCCTGACCGAAGTCGGACCGCGAGGACGCCTTTTAAGCCTCGGCCGAACCGCGGGTGACGTATGATCACGCTCACGTCTGACTTCGGCTCGCCGTACCCGGCCGTAATGAAGGGAGTGATCCGTCGGCACACGGACGCCGAGATGATCGACGTCGCCCACGACCTCCCGCGCGGGGACCCGCGAGCCGCCGCCTTCTGGCTGCGGTTCGTCCTCCCGGAGTTCCCGCCGGCCGTCCACTGCGCCGTCGTCGACCCCGGGGTCGGCACCGACCGCGACGCCCTCGTCGTCCGCGCCGGTTCACACGTCCTCGTCGCGCCCGACAACGGACTGGCGATGCCACCCGCGCGGGCGCTCGCCCGCAAGACGTCGCCGGACACAGGAGGCGGAGGAGACGACGCCGCCGACGTGGAGGCGTTCGTCGTCGACGTCGACGACCCCGCGAGCGAGACGTTCCACGGCCGCGACGTGTTCGCCCCGGCCGCGGCGCGGGTCCGCGCGCAGTTCGACGACGGCCCGGCGGCCGCGAGCCCCGAGGCCGTCTCCGCCGCGCTCGCGGCCACGGACGACCTCGCGCCGGCGGACGACCCCGTCGACATCGCGTTCCCGGAGCCGACCGTCGAGCGCGACGACGACGGCGACCCCGTCGCCGTCGACGGCGAGGTGCTCGTTATCGATCGCTTCGGCAACGTCGTCACGAACGTCCCGGGCGAACTGGTTCGCGGGAGCGACTGGATCCGCGTGAACGGGGAGCTCACGCCCGTCGCGGAGACGTTCGGCGCGGTCGACCCCGGCGATCGGCTCGTCACCGTCGGGAGCCACGGCTACGTCGAGTGCGACGTCAACGACGGCCGAGGCGACGGCGCGTTCGACCTGCGGCCGGGGGACGAGGTGCGCCTGGTCGGCGACAACGTGAGTATATAAACAGCCGCGGAGGAGGGAGAGCGAGGACGACCGCCCTACAGCTCCACGCCGGAGGGAATCAGGCTCTCGCTGCGGAGGAGGTTCCCCTCGTGGTCGTACACGAGGAACGTGTCCTTGTCGTACGAGACGAGCCGCTCGCCGTCGACGTCGATCTCGACGCGGTAGTGGGCGTCCTCGTCGCCGGCCGATTCGCGCGCGGCGTGGATGAACGGGAGCACGTCCGTGGCGGTCTCGTTGAGTTCCAGGACGAAGTCGCCCGTGTATCGGTTCGTCACGCCCACCACGCCCTCGGGGTCGTCGGCCTCCCCGAGCGGCTCCCGGAGTCGGAAGGCCACGTCGACCTCGGCGGCCTCGAGCAGGTCGCCGTCCGTGTCCGAGAGGCGGTCGCGCAACAACCCCTCCGGTCCGTGGAAGTCTATCCGGACCAGGGGCGTCGCCCGGTCGTCGGCGTCGTCGCCGACGCCCTCGACGGTCAGTTCGAAGTAGTCACGCCGCATTTCCTATAATGCTCTTTGCGGTCGGTACCTATCAACGTAACGGGCGCATCGGCGCTGAGCGTCTGCGGAGCGACGCGTGCGGACGGGAGCCGGGACGCTCACGCGAGGGGAGCGAAGACGGTCGCGCGAGGGGAAGCGAAATCAGCCGTCCGGCCGAGCATCACAACTGAGAACCGCCCGGTGGAATTTAAATCACCACGCCGCATACGCCCTCGTAACGAGATGGCGAGTGACGCACGCGGGGGAGCCGGAGACCGTGTCGAGGCCGTCCGGCGGCGGCTCGCGCGAACGTGGGAGATGCTCCGGGGGTCGGACATCGACGTTCGCCCCTTCCGGCCGGGCGAGGACGGCCCGCTCGCCTCCTTCGCGGTGCCGGACGGCGAGCGCGAGGTCGACCGCTACTGGGTGAACGCCCCGTACGCGTACGTCGTCATCACCTACGACGACGAGGAGAGCGAACACCGGTACTACGCGGTCGAGCCCGACCTCGACGAGTTCGAGCGCGACCTCCTCGACCGCGTCGTCGACGACATCCGCGATCCCCTCCTCTACCGCGAGGGGAGCGGCAAGACCGACGAGGAGACCCTCCGGGAGGAACTGAAAGGGCTGCTCGAGGGGTACGGCGTGGACGCCGGGATGGCGACGTTCCACGCGCTCGCGTACTACCTCTACCGCGACTTCCGCGGCTACGGGAAGGTCGACCCCCTCCTCAACGACCGCCACATCGAGGACGTCTCGTGTGACGGGTACGACCTCCCGATCTTCGTCTACCACGACGACTACACCGACATCGAGACGAACGTCTCGTTCGCGAAGGGCGAGCTCGACAACTACGTCATCCGGCTCGCCCAGCAGTCCGGGCGCCACGTCTCCGTCGGCGACCCGATCGTGGAGACGACGCTGCCGGACGGATCGCGCGCCGAGCTCGCGCTCGGCGAGGAGGTGACGCCCCGCGGCTCCGCGTTCACCATCCGCCAGTACGCCGAGGACCCGTTCACGCCGATCGACCTGGTGGAGTACGGGACGTTCTCGGTCGAACAGATGGCGTACTTCTGGCTCTGTATCGAGCACAACAAGAGCCTCATCTTCGCGGGCGGCACCGCCTCGGGGAAGACCACCTCGATGAACGCGGTATCGATGTTCGTCCCGCCGCGCGCGAAGGTGCTCACCATCGAGGACACGCGCGAGCTCTCCCTGTACCACGACAACTGGCTCTCCTCGGTCACCCGCGAGCGCCGCTACGAGGGGGCCGACATCGACATGTACGATCTGCTCCGCTCGGCGCTGCGTCACCGTCCCGAGTACATCGTCGTCGGCGAGGTGCGCGGCGACGAGGCCATCACCCTGTTCCAAGCGATGAACACGGGCCACACGACGTTCTCGACGATGCACGCCGACTCGATCGAGACGGTGATCAACCGGCTGGAGAACGAGCCGATCAACGTACCGCGCGCGATGGTCCAGTCGCTCGACATGCTCGCGATCCAGACGCTGACTCGCTCGGGGGACCAGCGCGTCCGGCGCGCGAAGACGATCGGCGAGATCGGCGGCATCGACCGGCGAACCGGCGAGCTCGACTACTCGTCGGCGTTCGACTGGGACGCGGAGGCCGACGAGTTCCGTCGCAACGACTCGTCGCTCATGGCGGAGATCGCCGACGAGCGCGGCTGGTCTCGGGCCGAACTGCTGCGGGAGGTCCGGCGACGCGAGCGGTTCCTCGAACTGCTCCGTGACCTCGGAATCACCGACTACCGGGCGTTCACGGCGCTCGTCAACGAGTACTACGCGGACCCGGAGCGCGTGATGGACCGGCTGGAAGAGCGGGCGGCTGACGCCGACGGGGTCGCCGCGTCGGACGAAGCGACCGCGTCGGACGGCGATCGAGGGCCGGTCGGGGGCAGGGCGGAGTCGCCCGAGGCCGGGGACCCGTCGCGATGATCGCTTCGGTTCCCCTCTTCGTCGCGTTCGGGCTGTGTCTCGCGCTGCTGCTGCCCCTCGTCGACCGCCGCGCCGACCTGTTCGTCACCCGGATCGCGCTGGCGCTGTTCGGCGAGTACGTCGGGGCGGACGGGGCGCGCAAACGGCGTCAACGCGACCTGCTGCGCGCGGCACACGTCGCCGGTACGCACCGCGCGTACGCGTCGCGAACCCTGCTGTACGCCGGTGTCCTCGGCGTCGCCGGCAGCGTCATCGGGGTGTACGCGGCCGCCGCGGTGTTTTCGGCGCTCGACGTCGGAGAGGCGGCGATCAGGGAGACGCTGCCGGCCTCGCTCTCGTTTCTCGCCGACGTCGCGGGGCCCTCGTCGCTCGCCCTCCCGCGGCTGTTCCTCCTCTTGACGGTCGCCTCGGCGACCTTCGGCTCGGCGCTCGCGGCGGGGGCGTACCACGGCCGGTGGGAGCTCCTCCGCCAGCGCGCGCACGCCAGAGCGGCCGAGATTGACGCCACCCTCCCGCGGACGGTCGCGTTCATGTACGCGCTCTCGCGCTCGGGGATGGCGTTCCCGCGGGTGATGGACACGCTCGCCGAGAACGAGGCGGTGTACGGCGAGGCGGCCGCGGAGCTGTCGGTCGCCGTCCGCGACATGAACGGGTTCGGCACGGACGCGCTGACGGCGCTCCAGCGCACCGCCCGTCGGACGCCGAGCGACGACCTCGCCGACTTCTCCGAGAACCTCGCGTCCGTCCTCGGCACCGGTCAGTCAATCTCGGCGTTCCTCGCCGACCAGTACGAGCTGTACCAGGAGGAGGCCGAGTCGAAACAGGAGCGCTATCTCGAACTGCTCTCGACGTTCGCGGAGGCGTACGTCACGGCGCTCGTCGCCGGTCCGCTCTTTTTCATCACCATCCTCGTCGTCATCGGGCTCGTGTTGGAGGACACGCTCCCGCTGCTTCGGTTCGTCGTCTACCTCGGCGTCCCGCTCGCGACGCTCGGGTTCGTCGTCTACGTCGACAGCGTGACGCAGGGGGTCGGCGGAACGGAGAACGCGGACCGCTCGGAGGCGGTCGGCGACGGAGGCGCCGCCCCGGGCGGCGTTCGATTCGACGGCGGGAACGAAGTCGGAAACGGGACCGGCGCCGACCCCTGGGCGGCCAGCCGGGAGCGACTCCGGGCGTACGACCGAGTTCGGTGGCTGCGTCGGTGGGCCGCGTCGCCGGTCGAGCGGGTGGTCGCGGCCCCGTGGACCTCGTTCCTCGCGACGGTGCCGCTCGCGCTCGTCGGGCTGCTCGTCTTCGCCCTCCCGATCACGCTCGGGTCGCCGGCCGAGACGGTCGCGCGGGTCGAGACGCAGCTCGTCGTCGCGACGGCGCTCGTCCTCGCCGTCTACGCGATCGTCTACGAGGTCCGGAAGCGACGGGTCCGCCGGATCGAGTCGTCGGTGCCGGACCTGCTCGATCGCCTCGCCAGCGTCAACGAGGCCGGGACCTCCGTCGTCGGGAGCGTCCGGCGGGTCGCCGACTCCAACCTCGAGGCGCTGACGACCGACCTGCAGCGCACCAGGCGCGACATCGACTGGGGCGCCGACGTGAGCACCGCGCTCCGCCGGCTGGAGCGTCGGGTCCGGTCGCCGATGACCGCCCGCGCCGTGGCGCTGGTGACGAACGCGATGCACGCGAGCGGCGACATCGGGCCCGTGCTCCGGATCGCCGCCGACGAATCGCGCGCGACGTGGTCGCTCCGTCGGGAGCGCCGACAGGTGATGGTGACCTACCTCATCGTGATCTACATCTCCTTCCTGGTGTTCCTCGGGATCATCGCCTCGCTGTCCGTCTCCTTCATCCCGGCCATCGAGGAGGCCGCGATCCCGGGCGTCGGCGGCACGGGCGAGGTTCCCGGTACGCCGGCCGGACCGACCGGTGTCACCGCCGGGCTGGGCGCGATCGACGCGTTCGCGTACGAGCAGCTGTTCTTCCACGCCGCGGTCCTGCAGGCCGTCTGTTCCGGACTCGTCGCCGGGCAGCTCGGCGAGGGGTCGGTCAAGGACGGCGTGAAACACGTGGTCGTCCTCCTCGCGTTGACGCTGGTCGCCTTCGCCGTCATCGACCTCGTGTGACCGAGCGCGCGAGTCGTGGTCCGGCCCGTCCGCCGCGGCGCCCACCGGCCACCGGAGCTATGTTCGTCGACGTCGACCCACAGGCATGGACACGCAGTCGACGTACGACCGCATCGCGGCGCACTTCGCGAAGACCCGCGAGTACGCGTGGCCGGAGGTCGAGGCGTTCTTGGAGGGGCGGTCGGCGACGCGCGCACTGGACGTCGGCTGCGCGAACGGGCGGCACGCGGAGCTGCTCGCGGGATGCGCAGAGTCGGTCGTGGGAGTCGACCTGAGCCGAGCGCTCCTCCGGGAGGCGGCGACGCGAGCCCGCGAGCGCGGGTTCGCCGATACGCTCGATCTCGTCCACGGCGACGCCGCCGCCCTCCCGATAGCCGCCGACGCGGTCGGGCTCGCGACGTACGTGGCCACGGTCCACCACCTCTCCCCGCGCGCCGCCCGGATCCGGAGCCTCGACGAGATCGCCCGCGTGCTCGCGCCCGATGGGACGGCGCTCGTGAGCGCCTGGAGCACCGCACACGACCGGTTCGACCGGGAGAAGGGGTTCGACACGACCGTCGACTGGACGCTCCCCGGCGGCGAGACCGTTCCCCGGTATTATCACATCTACTCGCCCGCGGAGTTCGAGGCCGACATCGCCGAGAGCGCCCTCCGGCTCGTCGACGTCGACGTCTCGAGCGGGAACTGCTACGCCGTGGTCGCCGCGCCCAAAAAGTGAGTGTCACCGGCGACGAGCGGTGGACGAAGCCCGTCGAGCCTCCGAGTCCGAGTCGGTCGGACCGCCTTCCGCGTCGGCTGACCCGCGCCCTCATCGACCGAAGGACGGACGCGGGGCTCGCCGAGGAATCGTCGAACCCGAACGCAAAAGGGTATTCGCGCCCCCTACCGCGGCGGTCGAGTCACGGACCTAGTCGGCCGCGGTCTCGTGGCCCGCCTTCGCGTCCTCCGCGAGCGGCGTCGCCACCTTGTACGCCGCGTACAGCCCGAGCACCGCGAGGCCGGCGAGCACGACGCCGGTGCGCACCTGCGGCGAGATCAGCGGCGTCGCCACGACGTCGCCCGCTTCGTTGGTGATCGGAGCGGGACTGTACGGTGCGCCGGCGAGGATCTCGAGGACCCCCATGCCGACGAGTCCGAGCAGCATCAGTCCCGCGCTCAGCGCCATCGCCGCCTTGTCGATGATATCAGTCATTGGGTGTCACCTCTTAACCGAGCAGGTAGCGGAGTTTCGGGTGCGCTTGCACGAACGAGAGCTTCTCGATGACCGCGTCGAGGCCGTAGTACCGGCCGGCCGACAGCATGATGACGGTCACGAACAGGAGCAGCCCCATGAAGTCGCTGTTGACCAGTCCGTGACCGAAGCCGGCGTTGCCGACCCAGAACAGGATCATGAAAATGACCCCGCCGAACGCGGCCAGCCGGGTGAAGGCGCCGAAGATCAGCGCCAGCCCGATCAGCGTCTCGAACAGGGGCACGCCCGGCTCGATGAGCCACGCGAGGTTGTTCCCCATCCAGACGGGGATTCCGCCCAGCGCGGTGCCGGTCATCTCCTGCATGTACATCGTGCCGTACGTGAACGACAGCCCGTCCTCGATGAGTTTCGTGACGCCGGCGTGGAAGAACCACCACCCGGTCACCACCCGCAGGAAGGCGATCCAGTACGCCGCCCATGGACCGTCAAGCGCGAACTCGACCTCGTCGACCAGTGGATTCCCCGATTGGTATGACATCGTGCTCACCTCACGGGTGTACGTTGAATGCATATCCGTATATGTATCCAACCGGCTTCTAAGCCGTTGAAAAGTGTTCTAAGCGCGCGGGAACGGCCCGCAATACTGTGGGACTTTATATACCGATGTCGGCGTTTGTTGGATTTCTCCGGCGCGGATCCCCGCCCGAACACGGAACGTTTATTGGATCCGTTCGGCGTACGTGTAGATGCGTCAGCGACGGACGCGCCCACGCGCGCCGGTGGTCTAGTGGTAGGACCTGAGCCTTCCAAGCTCATGGCCCGCGTTCAAATCCCGGCCGGCGCATACCGACTCGAACGAATGTGAGAGGCGTGTATGCGTCTCGACGGCGATTTGAAGTAGAGAAGACGCGCGCAGCGAAGCGAGCACGTCTTCGCGTGGTTCAAATCCCGGCCGGCGCATACGCTCCTCCGTCGAGTCTTGCAATTTTCAGGTGTTCTCAACGAGAATCAAACATGGACACCGCAACTCAATGCCCGGGTGGATCGAACTCACACCCGCACTGTATAGCGATTTTGGATGGTGACAGGCCCAAAAACGCAAAAATCGTATGACTGCGCAGGGGTGGCCTGAAAATGGAGAAGATTGGGACCGCTCCGCTCGTCGGGTGCTCGATCGTCTTCGAACAGCTGCGGAGTGAATGGTTGGAAAAGAGACCTGGCGAGAACAAGAAATTGAAGAGCGATGTAGGAACATATGTCCGTTTTTAGCTGTCTAAGGTGTCTGAGGTGTCTGTTTCCGGTGCTGTTTCAAGCAGTGCTTCGACGAGTTTGTCACCATGATATCGGATCGTCTCAGAACCGGAGTCGAACTCAATCGCATCCATATTGGTAAGTTTGGGAAGGTGGATGTGGTGTAGTTCTACCTCGATCTTGTTTTGATCGGCTGCTTTTGGGTCTCGCTTCTGGAGATGGCTCACCACATCACGGATCGACACGTGGCCCGTCTCGCTTTCTTGTAGGAGTTGAATGACATACCGGCGCTCGTACCGGTCTAACAGTGCAAATCGTTTGTCAATTTCTGTAGTGGTATATTCTCGCATTATTTTGTCTTGTACCTGGTTCTCAAATC
The DNA here is from genome assembly GCF_046498025.1 of Halorubrum sp. Classification (NCBI taxonomy): domain Archaea; kingdom Methanobacteriati; phylum Methanobacteriota; class Halobacteria; order Halobacteriales; family Haloferacaceae; genus Halorubrum; species Halorubrum sp. The sequence goes on along the minus strand of NZ_JAWOBM010000020.1, from coordinate 1,252 downwards.
TACCATGGTGGGGTTTGCTATATTCAACACACTATCCCGGAGAACAGGAGGCCAGCGGCGATCGTTTGTGGCTCTTCACTCATCGGCTCCGACTCCTCCCTCAGATTCACGCTACTGTCTGTCTTTGCTCAATTTGGACCAAACACATGTCAAGTACAACCCTGACTGCCAGGTAATTATAAAGGCTTGTAGATTTCTCTATTTGGACGTGGATACATCCGGAGTGGACGAAGAAATGACCATGTCCGAACAAGGACACCATGGATAATTTGACTCCACAGAGTGGGGCAGAAGCGATCGATCCCTATCTGAAAGAACAAAACGAAGGGATTCTCTATGCATTTGCAAAGGAGGACCATCGAGTTCTGACAACTCCCGAAATCGTCGAACACGTTGATTTGAGCCGTCGCCAAGTGGAGCGGCGTCTAAAAAATTTGCGAGATCAGGGAATTGTAGGTACTCGTAAACCAGGGAGAACCCGTTTGTGGTGGCTCGAAACAGAAGTCGAAGAGCCTGTTTCTGTCCAATACCCGATTTTAAAACTGATTCAAGAACGGCTCAGCCTCCAACTGGTGGTACTCGGTGTTCTATTGGGCATCGTGACGGTTATTTGCAGTACAGCAGCGGTATTGGTGGCAAGTTATGGGTTCTCAAACTATTTTGTTGATGTTGAGGTACTATTGCAGGCTACGCTCTTGTTCAGCCTGACAGCGGTTATGTTTCTCCTCATGGGCGGGCTTGTCGCAGGAACGGTCTGGCTATTCGACCATCTGGGGATCGAAATTCGATACAATCCTGATGACTCACAGTAGTTCAGAGAGGTGCGAGATTTGCTATCTTTTTGTTATCTTTTTGCGTTCGGCTTCAGTGGCGCCTGCGCTGTCATCGTACTTTTCCTCGGTACCCACATCACCGTCAGCACGTAGCCGTCCGCGAGTGTCGTGAAGTCTGTTCCTTCGGTGTCCACGGTGGGGGTTGGACACAAAACAGCGGTTTGCAAACCAACGGTAACCAGAGGAGTTGCGTTGACTCCGTACTGAAACCACGGTTGATACAAAAATGGCACAGGATACACTGCGAATTTTTGATGGATAACCGAGAAATCGGCACTATCTAAATAAGCCAGTTTGAGAAGAATATAGTTTCTTGATGTAGGTATGTTGTAACTTGGCTTTGAGATTTCGAAAGAGCCATGTTGGTATTAAATAATGATAAATCATGGATGAATTGTCTGCTGAACAATATCAATCGC